>DAOVTG010000164.1 GCA_030633185.1 Deltaproteobacteria bacterium | reverse complement strand
GTTCCAAACCAGCTATTGTAGGTCGGCAGATCATGGAAACGGGTCTCGTACAGAGTCTCTACATCGACATAGAGATGAACAAAGGCGGGACTCTCCCCGTCGGGCTCACAATACAGGGTCAGTTCATACTCATCATTACCACTCCGACTTTCGATCTCCAGGAACTGCAACTCATTGGCTAATTCGCCCTCGATAGTTGTAATTCGGTTTTTTCTCAAACGATAAAATCCTCTACTACCCTCCGGCGTCTGATCATCAAGGCCTACGGAACAGCTAAATTTTTCGCCGACTTCAGGCTTTATCGTCAAGATTCTCGCTTTTTGCGGGGAAGGAATAAGGAGGAAATGTCCCGGCTGCAGCGGCAGGTTCTCTGCGAAGCCGTCTCCCTGACTTTGGACTATGTCAAGGACGGTCTCGTAATCGAGAATCGTCTCTTCCTGAACCACGCCGACCGGAACCCAGACCGAATTAGGATGATCACTCTTGGAAGCCCCAAGCCATTGACCGCTACCTATCAGATAGGCGCCATCGGCATCCTTTTCGAGGCTGTACTCGTAGTTTCTTATGACTTCAACAGTTCCGCAAAAATCCGGTTCCACCTCAAGATCATTGGCATGGAAGATGGTACATTTAACCTGATCCAAGGTCTCCCCTGAGGTTATCTCCATCTCATATTTATAGATGGGAAACGACCAGAACTCCTCTGAAGGATCGAGATCGGCCCCGATCGCCTGACTCTGCTCGCCGATATAATCGAGCAGGTAGCGATGGAAATATTCTGGACTGCCCGAACACATCTTGTAGATAATCTCATCTGTGTCATGGCAAGCGCAAAGGAGACCTTTTTTATCACCTATCGCAAAAAAAGCACCATTTCGAGATGAGGGTTGAATTTCCATAGTTTCAAGTATGGAGGCGTTGACCCAGGCATGACAGAGTCCATACCACGAAGGAGCATAGGGATTATACCAAATAGAGCTCCCCGTCCAGGTTGCCGAACTCGGGAAATAGCCGTCGACATAAAGATCATATTTTTCAATTGGTGCGGGATGCCCTCGATATCCTTCAACCAACTTGCCGACACTGGTTTGCCACCAATAACTTGACCAGGGATGGCGCTCGGCTTGACCAGTCAAAATCGTAACCTGGCTGTATCCCAAACCGGGCAACTGAAGTAGAATCAACAACACCAGAGATACAACAATATTACTTTTTAAGCTTTTCATCCTCTACCTTAGGGCCTTTCTTGGAGGTGAACGGGTTACCTGTAGCTGCCCCGAGAGGATCGATATACCAGTCCCCGTTCTCCCATATCCACTTTTGGGTTCGCGGCACATTTTTGAATGTGAAACCCATAGCCACCATACTGGCCGTGATTTTTACCTGGGCCTTAAGCTCTCCCTCTTCGATCTCAAGCGACTCTATCTTCCCGTCCCGAACCATGACATTCCCGACCCGAGCCTGCCCTGGTTCAAGATAAAACTTACGCATCTCCTCCAAGTTCGATTTATTACGAGCCTCAAGGAAACCTGAAACGCGCTCCCTTAGTCGTTCGGTCCGGTCTACTTCGCCGGCTTTTTCGATACCACCACAACTAATACCCCCTACCAGAAGGAACATAATCAACAGCAGACATCTAACAACTCCAATATTCCTACACTTCAGACTCATATAATCCATCTCCTTACCTTACTGTAGGACAGCTCTTTTGACCTATAACTTCACCATAAAACAAGGGCTACCAAATTGGTAGCCCTTGTTTTATGAACTATTATCGATAAATTTTACTATCGACTTCAATTACTACTGACAGGAACAAGGATCACCCACCCTGCTGGCATTCCCAGCAAGATAACCGTAGGACTGTACGTCAGTACCCATTATGACCATTACACGATCAGCCCCGCTAACATCGGCAAAAAGCGGTTCCGTGAGATCCAGACCTCCGGCCAAGAGTTGATCAGCGTATGCAGATAGCTCAACGGGCAACACCGAACCCCCGGGAATAGTCTGATAGACTACAACCTTTTTGCCAGCAGCCCGGAACGTAATATTCGCGGTAGAAGGCAACCTGGGGTCAGTATTAGTGAAAGCAATCCCAGTCCACCATTCAGACTCGATAGGCGCCATGTAAGGCAGACAGTAGATACAATTACCTACGCAAGGACAAGATGTGAAGGTACCAAGTTCAACGATGCAGCTACAGAGATCATAACAATCAACACAAACATCGCCACCTTCGCCGCTGCCATCACCAACGATCGTTACTTTAACCCTGACAAGATCACCAAGTTTGGCTCCGCCATCGGCAGGGGTATAAACCATGGTCGGGAGATCGATCAGGAGAACCGGCAACCCAGCCTGAAAAAACCTTGCTTTACAGGTTTTTACTGCGGTAACCATCCACTCTTCTTCACACTCGAAACAACAATCCTGAAGAACGTCCTGTCTACAAACAGGATAGAGTTTCTGGGTAACGCCGGGGGGATCAATCGGCTCATAAGTCAGAGCCCAAGGGGTAGCATCGGGACAAGGCTCCAGACAATAAGCGGTGGTAGGCGAAGTTGACTCTGCATGGCTACTTACATAAACATAGCTATTACCGGTGATCGGGGTACCACAGATACCTCTAAGACCACAATCATAATAACGGTCGTTGGGAATAACATTACCAAGAGCGTTATAGTGCAACTTATTGACACTGATATTGCTGTCGGTAAAATAGACACCGTCACCCTCAATGATCTCAAGCTTGAGCGAATAGCTGTCGGTCGACGCGAAAGAGCTAAATTCCTCGCAGTCACAAACCTTTAAGACCACTCCGTTGACGTGTTGAGTCGGGCAATAACCACCCCAACGGTGGTCTAGACAACAACCCTGCGCGGTACCTTGGCAGTCACAATATGCATCACGATTCTGACTTCCCATCTCGTAGTCAAAAAAACCACACTCACAAGTTGTTTCAGTGGTACCCTGCTTCGGCGTACTACATGGACTATAGGCAATCTTCAAACCATAGGTCCAACCCTTGGCACACTCATGACAGGGCTCAGTGACGCTCGCACTAAAACCTGAAACCACGGTCGTCAGCACGAATGCCATGGCCAGCAATAAAATCAAACTACTTTTCCTCATCTGCTTCCTCCATTGTTAGTTGTTGATTTGCCTTAAACGGCAAACCCTTTAATAAAACCTTAAAAAAATAAGAACCTTAAAATAAACCAAAACGTTTCTGGGGCAAGCCTTAACCCCGCGACACCAACCTTCAGATTGTCCTTACCTTAACCCCACCTCCTTTCACTCTTCCCTCAAGCTGCGTAGACTCGAAATCACCGGAGTTAACGGCTCGGAGGGTCTTCGGGTCAGCCAGCGGGCCGTTTGGCATCACCCTGCTACCGACTATTGAACGATTATAGAACGTTATACTATACGACCTGCAATTTATTTGTCAAGCTATTTTTCCCGAATTTATTAGGAATCTTTAAGTAATTGAAAAAAAATTTCGCAAAACCCGGTTTTTCTCCCCGAGAGACTGTCTATCGGTAGATCTTTTTGACCTGCTCAAGACGATCAAGAAAGGGCCGGCTGACGAAAACCGAATCCTCTTCGTGAAGAATCACATGCGGGGTAATGAAAAACATCAACTCAACACTGTGAAACTCTTTACCTTCATAACCGACCAGATAACGCAGCCCCGGGATCCGGGAGAGCCAAGGAACCCCGCTGTACCCCCGGCTGCGGCTCTGCTGGATAAGCCCGCCGATAACCACGGTTTGACCGTCGGCCACGGAAAGAACAGTCTCGGCCACCCGCTGAGAGAAGATCGGAGAATTAATCCCTTCGATGGTCTGAGCCGAAAGCTGGCTGACCTCCTGATTGATCTCCATACGAACCATGCCGTTATCATTAATATGCGGGGTCACGGTCAAAAGAATCCCGACATTACGATACTGAATGGTTGTATCTGTAGTCTGAGCCGTGGAGCCCGAATCGGTAGTCCGATAACTGGAAGTAACGGTCGGGACATCCTCACCGATATCGATCCTGGCGGTCTGACCATCCGAAGCCAGAATCTGCGGGGCGGAAAGGATATTGACCCGATTCTCATCGGCCAGAGCCCGAACAATGGCCTTAAAACGGTTCGAGTTACTGACCAGAAAACTCATACCCGAGCCGATCAGAGTATCGCCGCTGCCGCTGATCAATCCGAGACCTGAATCAATCCCCAACAAACCGTCGGCGCTCCCGCCGAGACCTTTCATCAGATAGCTCCACTCAATACCTAATTTATTGGTCTCATCAAGCTTGACCTCGGCAATCGTTACTTCAATTAGAACCTGCTTCGGGTAGATATCAAGCTTTTCGATAACCGGCTTGATCTTGCGGTAATCATTACCGGTCGCCCGCACCAGGATAGAGTTGGTGGTTTCGTCGACGACAAAAACAACCTCGCCTTCCAGGGTGCCGCTCACGGCAGCGCCCCGCCGCGCTTTAAGTTTCGCGGCTGCAGCCCGCTTCTGGCGCTGATTATCAAGAATCGTCTTGCCCAGCGGCCGCACATCATCCTTCACCTTGGCTACATCCTTTTTCGTGCCACCGCTGAAAAGCCCTTCAAGAACGGCCACAATATCCGTGGCAACACCGTTTTGAATATAGTGAACGAAAATATCTTCAACCATCGAGTCCTGGGCCAGAATCGGAACCTCCCGGTCGAGTTCCGCGACCCATTCATCAACTAAAACCAGGGTCTCGGCATCTCGCGATAACGCCAGGATCATATTAATTCGGGGCAGGGCCAGAAAACTTATGGAAGCATTAAAATTGACACTTTTACCTGGAGCCAGGCCGTAGGCACCAACCAGTTTTTCGAGCTCCTTGACCATATCCTCGGCATTGACATATCTGAGCAGATAAACCTTCTGTTCAAGGCCGGCCAGAACACTGACGTCAAAGAGCCGCAGCAAGCGGGCAACTTTAGCCAACACATGACTGTAATCACTGACTAAAAGAACGCCACTCGGCTCATGGACGTAAACCTGCGCCCCTCTACTTAAATAAGGCTTGATAATGCTGGTAAATTGACTCCCGGGCAGATAACGCAGACGAAAGGCGCGAACCACGGTTCCACGAGATTTCTCAGGATCGCCGGGCAGCAATAACTCGCCCGCTTCCGCCGCCAACGGCAGGGCGGCCTGCGGCATAATCGCCCATAAGGGCCCACGCTGCACCATGCCCACCCCATTCATACACAGAATGCCACGCAGCAATTCAAAGATCTCATCACGATTGAGCTCGGCCTTGACTTCCAGGGTAACCTTACCACCAACCCCTTTATAGACTGTATAATTCTCCCCAAGGATCTCCATAAAGAGACGCAAAACCTCAATCAGATCGGCATCATCAAAGTTGAGACTGACCAGCTCACGGCCCTTGACTTCAGCTTTAACCAGAGCCCCGCCAGCCACAGTTGTACTTACAGTTCCGGTTGAAAACTTCTTCAAGCGACGGTTGAAATCCTGCTCCTGCGAAGCCAGCTTACGCAGCAACTCCTCACCTTCATCAACCTCCGGAACCGCAGTATGGCTCTCTGCCGCCGTAGCTTGACTCACCTGGATGGGCGATGGCCGACCCTGGAGCAGACCACCCGGCGGCAAGGCACCCTCACGAACCGAGGGGCGCAATATGGAACAAGAAACCAACAACAGGCCGCAGAGAACCACTAACAAAGATCGCAACCACAACTTATATTTTACTCTCACCATCAATCTCTCCATGTCAATACTACTCATTTGCAATCCGCT
>DAOVTG010000096.1 GCA_030633185.1 Deltaproteobacteria bacterium | reverse complement strand
GGCTGTGATCATCTTTCGGATCCGGCTCGGGCCTTAAGCTGCGGAGCTGATAACCTCCTCGAAGAGGCTGAGATTTTTTCCGATCTGGACATGGCCCTGGCTGATTTCAAACTTGTGGTCGGAACTACAGCTCGTCTCGGGAAATATTGCCAGCCCGTCTATACTCCGGCTCAAACAGCGGAGAAAATTGAAGCGCTGGGTTCGCAGACGCCGGTGGCCATTATGTTTGGCCGCGAAGATTTCGGGCTTGCCCGCGAGCAACGCCGACATAGCCACATCCTCTCATCAATTCCCGTAAATTCCGATTTCTCTTCGCTGAATCTGGCCCAGTCTGTACTCTTGTATGGTTATGAATTGGGGCGTAAAAAAAGTGCTGATCGAGCGCCGCAGGCGACCGCCGAACTGGCTACCCATAGTGAATTGCAGGGGATGTATGGCCATCTTCGCAAAACCCTGGAGGCCAATGATTTTCTTGATAAAAGCAATCCCGACCATATCCTCGAATATTTCCGTCGCCTCTTTGGCCGGGCCTCAATGACTCATCGCGAAGTTCGTATTATTCGTGGTCTTATGGCTCTGATCGACCATCTCTCCGTTAAATAAATTAGCCATCCCGTGACTTTTTACGAGTTCATCATCTTTGACAATCCTTCAGGTATTTTTCAGCGGCGGTTGCCAGCAGTTGTGATCTTTTCATCCCGGCATTTACCCGGTATTCGTCAACACGGGTCAGGAGCTCTTCCGGAAAAATGACGTTAAATCTCTTGGTTTTGGCGTAGCGTTTTTTTATTGATTCATCCACCGGAATCGGGACAATTTCCGTACCCGGATTTTCAGCCTGCAAATGCTCCTTTGAGCTTTTGGCGTGAACGATGGTCTCCGGTTCCGACAGGCATGCCGCCAGGGCATCGACGGCCATCTCGTATGCTGACTCCCAGGAACTTCCAAAAGTCTCACAGATCTCAACATCCGGAACCGATACCAGAACATTATCATTTTCTTGTTTGAAAACGGCGTAGTAAAATTCCATCCCGTAATCCTCTATGATTTGCGGCGGGGAGACTAAAATTAGTAGTTTGTCGCTGGCAAAGTTTTACTGACTACTACTTTTTGATACCTGCACGTTTTAAAATATTGTCCGCCGTGCCTTTGGGGATATCGCTGGCATGGCGTGGGATCGGGATGGTTTTACCCTCTTTCCCCCAGATTTCATGACGACCTTCACGCAGAAACTGCCAACCCGCTTTTTTCAAGGTTTTCAACAGTTCGCGTTTTGTCATTTCCGAACCCTCCCGATGTCAAAGTTAAACTTACCATAGTGTGTAAATGTGTAAAAGTCAAGGGCTGGCTATTCCGGGGACACCTTACTTAATTCGCACGCTTGCGTGCGAATTAAGTAAGGTGTCCCCGGAATAGCCTCCAATAATTAGCCACAGACCCACACGGACTTACACAGACAAAGGGGTTTTGTCCGGGGTTGTCTGTGTGGGTCTGTGGCTAAAAAAAATAGTTACTTAGAAGTAACGGGATGGCTAAGTAAAAATTTTAGAAAGCCGTCAGTTTTTTTATGGCCTTATCAAGCCCTTCTAAAGAGAGGTGGAACATAGGGAAGACCTGGCTGATGGCGCTGATGGTGGGGTGTTGCCAGTAGCGTTCGGGCATCGGGTTGAGCCATGCGGTGCGGCGAAAATGTTTGGCGATTCGTTCAAACCAGACGATACCGGCAGTTTCATTACTGTCGTAGTAGTCGATGATACCGTTCTCCATGAAGAGCTCGAAGGGGGCCATGCTGGCATCGCCGACCAGGATAACTTTGTGGTCGGGGTTGAGCTCTTTGAGGACCTGAGCGGTTGATATTCGCTCCCGGCCGTCGATTTCGGGTCGCAGGTAGTCATAAATCGAGTTGTGGAAATAGTAGTGGTTGAATTCGGCAAAATGGTTAACTGAGTTGGCGGCCGAAAAAAGTCGATCAACCAGTTTGGCGTAAGGGTACATCGACCCTCCGGCATCCATCAAAAGCAGCAACTTAACATCGTTTTTATGTTCGGGACTGAAAATCAGGTCGATCTCACCGGCATTTTTGCACGTTTTATCAATGGTTGCATCGATATCAAGTTCCATCCGGGTACCGGTGCGGCGCAGATGGCGGAGTTTTTTCATGGCGACCTTGATTTGGCGAACATCTAGCGTTATGTCGCGGCGGTAGCCTTTGAAACGTCTTTCGGCGGCAATTTTTACGGCCATACCGCCGCCACTTTCGCCGCCGACCCGTAAGCCGCCGGGGTGGTACCCGCCGTGGCCGAAAGGTGAGGTGCCGCCGGTGCCGACCCAGTTGTTGCCGCCGTTGTGGGCTTCTTTTTGTTCTTTGAGGCGCTCCTCAAACATCTTCTTGACGGTTTCCCAGTCATATTTCGGCAGATCTTTTAAAGCGTCGGCATCGATCTCTCTTTTTAAAGACTCTTTGCCTAACCACTTCCAGAGCTCTTCGAAAATCTCGGGCGGAACTTCAAGGCCGGTAAAAAACTCACGGAAGGCGAGATCGAAATGATCAAAGAGGGCTTCGGTTTTGACCAGTAGAGCTCGGCTCAAATGGTAGAACGAGACCAGACTATGGCCCGCAAAACCCCGGTTTAAAGCTTCCATCAGGGCCAGCCATTCGGTTGGCGTAACCATGATCTTGTGGGCCCGCAGGCAATAAAAAAAACTAGTAAACATAATTTAGTTAGTTGTTGGGTGAAAAAATGAACCACGTTTAACATTGAAAGGATTTTATCCGTGTTATCAGTGCTATCCGTGGTTAATTTTTTTATTTCACAACACGTTTCCATTGTAGTTTTAAATGTTTGAAGTTAACCAAAAGGGCAAGCCTTAAACCAGTCAAAGTCAAATATCCTACCATTTGTGCAATATGGCTATCGTTAAATGAGGTAACCACCTTGGTGTCAACAATCATCAAGTCATCTACTATTAGGTCGGGAATCAATTTACCTATTAGGTGCTTTTTGTAATAAACCTTGAATGCCTTCTGTTGCTGTACAGAATGACCTCGCTCCTGTAGTTCTATGATAAGCGCCCTTTCATAAAGTTTTTCGTCAAGTCCTGGTTTTAGTTCGTTCAATACTGTCATGGATGAGCCAATAATAGATTCACTTAATTTCTCGTGTAGCAATGTCATATTGGTGAACCTACTATTTTTTAACCACGGATTACACGGATAACACGGATAGTCCATTCAAGAATAGACTCATCTTCTAAATGAAGCCAGGGCCCCGCGTCGTTGAAAAGCTTGACGCTGTTTGGCCGCAATTTCATAATCATTTTCATTTTTTAAGAGGGCCCCCAGAAAAGGCAGCTCTTTCTGGAGGTCGACTTTGCTGTTGTGGCCGGCTGCGAGCAGGGCTTTAAGCCAGTCGATCAGTTCGCTGGTTGAGGGTTTTTTGCGTAAGCCATCGAGCTCCCGAAGCTGATAAAAAGCTGCCATCGCCTCTTTGATCATTTTTTTCTCAAGATCGGGAAAGTGGACGCGGATGATCTTCTGCATCAGTTCCTGATCGGGAAATTCGATGTAGTGGAAGACGCAGCGGCGTAAAAAAGCGTCGGGCAGCTCTTTTTCTGAATTGCTGGTTATAATGATGGCTGGTCTCTGGATCGCCGTAATTGTTTTTTGGGTCTCCGGGATATAGAATTTCATCTCGTCGAGTTCGGCCAGGAGATCATTGGGAAACTCGATGTCGGCTTTGTCGATTTCATCGATCAAAACAACGACCTGGGTTTCCCTGGCAAAAGCTTCACCAAGTTTGCCGAGTTTGATGTAATTCTCGATATTGGAGACGTCATTGCCGCCGAAACGGGAATCGTTAAGGCGTTGGACGGTGTCGTAGAGATAGAGGCCGTCCTGGGCCTTGGTCGTTGATTTGATATTCCAGGTTAAAAGTTCCTGATTGAGACCTGCGGCCACACTTTGCGCCAGCAGAGTTTTGCCGGTACCGGGCTCGCCCTTGATCAGCAGGGGCCGACCCAGTGCGATTGAAACATTAACATCATTTTGCAGGTCTTCGGAAACAATATAATCACTGGTGCCTGTATAGCGGGTAAAATCTTTCATAATCTTCTCGTTAATAGGTTGAAGTTATTTTTTATGCTAAAAGTCAGAGCCGCCTTTTAGCAGTTTGCGGTACGGAAGTCACTGAAAAAAAGTTGCCAAAAGTTATAACAATGTATATACCTTAAGTTACGAAGTCAGTAGAGTTGTCGTAAGTTTTAGGGAGAATAGTCTGATGTTGGCAAAAGTGCAAAAATGGGGAAATAGTCAAGGTGTAAGAATTCCCAGGATATTTCTTGAAGAGTTACATGTCTCAGTTGGTGATGAAGTTGAGGTCGTAGCTAAAGCTGGGGAGATAACCATCAAACCAAGCCGAAAAATTCGCGGGCGTTACCGGTTGCGGGATTTGGCCGCTAAAATGCCTGATGATTATCTACCACAGGAAGAGGATTGGGGTAAGCCGGATGGTCGGGAGGTTTGGTAATTGAAAGAATTTATCCCCGCTAAAGGTGATCTGGTAATTTTAACTTTTGATCCGCAATCAGGTCACGAGCAAAAGGGACGTCGTCCGGCAATAGTTATCAGCAACCGGCTTTTCAATCAAGTAACCGGTTTGGCGATTGTGTGTCCGATTACTAACCGAGATCGTAATATTCCCTTTCATGTGGCTTTGCCGAAAAATAATTTACTTACCGGATACATAATGGTTGAACAGGTAAAATCAGTTGATTTTCGCACCCGAAAAGTGAAATTTGTTGAATCAGCAACGGTGGATATTCTTAATGAGGTGTTGGCGATTCTTGACGCCTCAATATATGGGCCGGAAGAATGATGCCCTCGTAAAAAGTCGAAAACTTAATTTTCGACCACAACATATTGAGTCTCATCCTGCATTACGACACTATATGTTGTGTCTAAAAATCAGCAGAAAAACTTTTTACGAGACCATCAAGAATAGGAGGCTTAAAAAATGACCAGGCATCAGGCAAATGTTCAGGAGCAATTTTTGAATCGACTGCGGCGCGAGCGCCGGCGGGTCAGTGTGGAACTGGTCAGCGGCACGGCCAGGGAAGGGCGGATCAGCAGTTTTGACAGTCATTGCCTGATCTTGAATGACGAATTTACCAGCCACTTGATCTACAAACATGCGATCGCCATGCTCTCGCCGACCGATCAGGACGCTTCCGCAATGCGTGATTTTGGCGAAGAGAAGTGTGGAAAATAATTTAAATTACCATGTATGCCGAACAGGTTGAAAATTTTCTCGATCATCTGCTTTTAGAGCGTGGTCTTTCGGCGCAGACGATTGCGGCTTATCGGGTTGATCTGGCCCATTTTGGTCTCTTTCTCGAAGCTTTAGGCAATCCTGAGCCAGAGTCTCTTTCTCAGACTCAAGTTAGCGACTATATTCTGCTGCTCAAACAGGCTTACGCCCGGCGGACGATTCGTCGGCGTTTTTCAGCGCTCAACAGTTTCTTTCGATATCTACTGGCTAAAGGTGAGATTAAGCGCCAACCCCTGGCCGGTTTTGACCTGCCCCAGCTTGATAAAAATCTGCCCGAGGTTTTAAGTGTTGCGGAGATGAAATTACTGTTGGCAGCACCCGCTCCGGAGACGACGCTCGGTGAGCGTGACAAGGTCATGCTTGAGGTTCTCTATGGGGCTGGCTTGCGGGTCAGCGAATTGGTTAAGCTGGAACTTCAGCAGATAAATTTCAATCTCGGCATTATAACCGTGCTTGGCAAGGGCAACAAAGAGCGGATTGTGCCTTTGCCTTTGCCGATTATCAGCAATTTACGAGACTATATCGATAAGGGGCGGCGGCAGTTGCTCAAAGGCAAAAGTTCCACCTATCTCTTTCTCAATCGTTCGGGAAAATCGTTGAGTCGCGAGGGTTTTTGGAAGACGATCCGCCGCTATGCCTTAAAAGCCGGAATTAAGCAGGAGGTCTATCCTCATCTTTTGCGTCACTCTTTTGCCACCCATCTGCTCTCCGGCGGGGCTGATTTAAGAATTGTCCAGACCCTTTTGGGACATGCCGATCTGGCCACTACCCAGATTTATACTCAGGTTGATGCTGAACGTTTAAAAGAGGTTTACCGGCGTTATCATCCCCGGGAGCGGGATTAGCACTATTAAGTATATCTATCAGCGACGAACTTTGCTTCGCTCTCATATACGGGGTCAAAGCTGGGGTGCTGGCGCACCTTTTACCAGCAATGACCCCAACCCTGGCAGTTTGCGGGCGGCCCTAAATGATGATTGAAGTAATTACCTCTCATATTAATACCGATTTTGATGGTTTGGCGGCGATGCTGGCGGCTCACCATCTCTATCCTCAAGCCGTGATGGTGTTGCCCGGCAGTCCGGAGCGCAGCCTGCATGATTTTTTTCTCCATTCCTACAGTTATGTCTACCCTTTTAAACGACTCAAGGATATTGATCTGGCTGAGATTAAGCGCCTGATTGTTGTTGATACCTGTCAGAAAAGTCGGATTGGCCCTTTTGCCGAGGTTGCGGCCCGGCCCGAGGTGGAGGTTATCGTTTATGATCACCATCCGGCAACAATCGATGATCTTGAAGGGGTGTCTTTAAGCGAGGTTGCCGAAGTTGGGGCTGTGGTTAGCCTGATGACGGAAAAATTGCGCGAGAAAGGGCTTATCATTTCAGCCGATGAGGCGACGGTGATGCTGATCGGTCTCTATGAGGATACCGGTTCCTTGACTTTCCAGGGAACTACGGGCCGTGATTTTATGGCTGCCGCCTGGCTTCTCGAACAAGGCGGCAATCTCGAAACCGTGGCCGAGGTTATCAATAATCCTTTTGACCGGGAACATATCTCTCTGCTCAATGATCTATTATCTTCGCAGCAGACGATCTATCCGCGCGGTCAGAAAGTCGTCTTGGTTGAAGCCGGGCGCGATCACTATATCTCGGATGTGGCGATGGTCGTGCATCGTTTACGAGACATTGAGCGGCTTGAGGTCGTGATCGCCCTTTTGCGCCTTGGTGATAAAATCTATCTGATTGGCCGCAGTCGGAGTTCAGCCCTTGATATGGGGCGTTTGCTGGCCCATTTCGGCGGCGGCGGGCATCACTATGCGGCGGCGGCGGTGACCCGGAAGCTGACTTTGATCCAGTGTCGGGAACGCCTTTTCGAACTCCTTGAAGAAGAGGTAATACCGCCCCTGATTGCCGCCGATTTGATGACTTCACCGGTTTTGACGATTACTCCGGCGACATCGCTGACCAAAGCGGCTGAAATCTTGACCCGTTATAATATCAATGTCCTGCCGGTTATTGATGAGAGAAGTTCAAGGCTTATCGGTATCATTTCACGCCAAGTTGTGGAAAAGGCTCTCTATCACGGTCTTGAGGAACTTGATGTTAGTGAATATATGACCACCGATTATGAGCCGATCTCTCCCCAAGCTGATCTTAACCAGGTCAAAGACCTAATTGTCGGGCGCAATCAGCGCTTTTTGCCGGTGGTTGATGAAGAGCAAGCGATTATTGGGGCGATTACCCGTAAAGATCTGCTGCGGGCTATCTATGATCAGGAGGAGCAGGGCGAGAGTTTTGAAGTGGGTCGGGACGGGCCGCGTAAATTGCGGCGGAAAAATGTCAAAGGTTTGATGAACGAGAGTTTTCCCGCTGATCTGATTCGTATCTTTAGAGAGTTGGGCGAATTGGCCGATGAACTTGGGGTTAATCTTTTTCTTGTGGGCGGCGTTGTGCGCGATCTGATGTTGCGGCGTCCGAACCTTGATATCGATATTGTGGTTGAAGGTGACGGGATTGCCCTGGCCCGCGCCTATAGTGAACGTTACGCTGGCCGCTGCCATTGTCATGAGCCCTTCCGAACGGCGGTTATTTTGACGAGAGAGGGGTATAAACTCGATATTGCCAGTACCCGGATGGAGTACTATGACGCTCCCGCAACACTGCCGAAAGTTGAAAAAAGCTCCCTGAAAGTCGATCTCTACCGGCGTGATTTTACGATTAACACGCTGGTCGTCTCTTTGAACCGCAAGAGTTACGGCGAGATGCGTGATTATTTTGGCGCGGGGCGTGATATCAAAGAGCGCAGTATCAGGGTTTTGCATAATTTAAGTTTTGTTGAGGATCCGACCCGGATCTTTCGGGCCATCCGTTTTGAACAGAAATTTGATTTTTCGATCGGCCGTCAGAGTCTGCATCTGATTCATAACGCGATCAAAATTGGTTTTGTCCGGCGGCTTTCGGGGTTCCGCATTCTTCATGAGTTGAAACTGATCTGTGCCGAGTCCGATCCGCTGCCGATTTTTGCCCGGATGGGTGAGCTCAAACTCTGGCATGAAATTTTTCCCGAACTAAAAAAACAAGTCAAAGAGCGGCCTCGTCAGGCCCGTCTGATGGCAGCTAAAGAGGTTGTTTCCTGGTATGAGTATCTCTATCTTGAGGAGAAACTTGAAGTCTGGCGCGTCTACTTTCTCTGTTTTATCAATGGTTTGAATGCGAGCCAGGCCCACTATTGTGCTTTACGTTTAGGTTTTAATGAAGATGTCGGACAGCGTTTTATCGCTCTCCGGCGGCGCGGAATTGAGGCCGCGGCCGAACTTGGTCGTTTATGCCAAGAGGGTAAAGTCTATCGAAACTCCGAAATCTACGCCCGGCTCTTCGACCTGCCGCTTGAAATACTGCTCTATATTATGGCCGGTC
>DAOVTG010000263.1 GCA_030633185.1 Deltaproteobacteria bacterium | reverse complement strand
GGCAAAGATGAAATTTTAAACCGCAGAATAGGCGAAAATGAGCTGGAGGTAATCCAGGTCATGCAGGCCTATGTCGAGGCCCAGCTCGAATACGCAAGTAAAGACCATGATGATGATGGAGTTCTTGAGTTTGCACAGCATCTCCAGAGTGATGGAGGCAAGAAAAACGGTTTGTACTGGCCGGTTGACGATGGCGAAGAGATGAGCCCGCTTGGAACTTTTATTGCCGAAGCCGCAAGTAAAGGCTACGACACCGGCTCCGAAAAATCCCAACCCTACCAGGGCTATTATTATAAACTTGTCACCCGACAAGGGAAAAAGGCCCCCGGGGGAGCCTATGATTATGTTGTTAATGGCAATATGATCTTGGGATTCGGCCTGATTGCCTACCCGGCAAAATATGGGGCTTCAGGAATCATGACTTTTGCTGTCAATCAAGAGGGTGTTGTCTATGAAGTCGATCTTGGTGAAAAAACGGCTGAGATTGTCAATAAAAGGAATAAATACAACCTTAAGAAAAGCTGGTGCAAAGTCTGCGATCAAGATTTGAACTGTAATTGAACCAAACAATGAGACCATCATGGCTAAAATCCTCTCCTTCCTTTTTTGCCTCTGTATTTATCTGTCAGGTTCTTGGTTCACTATGGGCCAGGCTTTGGCTCAGGAGCTTGAGCTTGATTTGAAAACCGTTATCAGGATTGCTCAAAAAAACAATCCGCAAATTGATATTGCCAGGCAGCAGAAATACCAGAAAAAAGGTCTTCTGACCCAGGCCATATCCGGCTATCTACCTCACCTCTCGACCGAAGCCGGCATCGGTCAACAATATATCGACAATCTGCAACCTGACGATCAAGATACGATCAGTCACGCCTCGCTCAGAGCTTCTCAGTTAATCTACGATTTCGGCCATACCGGAGGGGCAATTGCGGCGGGCCGCAACAATCTTGAAGCGGCCCGGGATAATCTCATTCAGACCCGTAAAGACGTAGTTTTTGCCTGCAAGCAGAAGTTCTATTTAGTCCTCGCCAGGAAACGCCTGATTGAAGTCGAAAAAGCGGCTGTCGCTAATTATAAACAACAGCTCTACCGAGCCCGCAAATATTACGAGGCCGGGATCAGAACAAAAATCGATGTAACTAATGCCGGGGTAAACCTTGCCAATGCTCAGCTGGCCCTGTTACGGGCTCGTTCAAACCTGAAAATCTCCCGAGCCCGTCTCGAACAAGTCTTAGGCCTCAAACCAAACCACGGCCTCTACAGGTTAATTAACAACGACGGCGCCCTACAGGAACTGGCCGCAAACAAACCGCCTTTAACTGACTCCGTAGAGATTCTATTAGAAACTGCATTCAGTTCCCGCTCTGACATGAAAGCTGTCAACTCTTTTATCAAAGCCGCGAAAGCTGAAATCCGCCGGGCCAGAAGCGGCTATTTCCCCTCAATCCAGGCTCAGGCCAGTTACGATGCATATGACACTGACCTGCCTTCGACTGCTGATCAGTGGTATTTTGGTGTCAACCTCACTTGGGAAATCTTTTCCGGCTTTCAAACCAGGGGTGAAACCGTCACGGCCCGAGCCCGCTTTGACGAAATCACTGCGAGTCTCAAAGAACTCGAACTCGCCATCACTCAAGAAGTCACCGACAGCTGGCTCAGAGGAATTGAGTACCGGGACAGCGTTGATATCTCTGATGAAACCATGCAGTTGGCGGCCGAAAATTTTTACCTGGCCGACAGACGTTATAAAGCCGGTCTCAATGACATGATCGAATACAACGACGCCCAGCTCAGCCTGACCCGCTCCCAATCAAGCCTGGTGACCACCTACTATGACTACCTGACCGCCCTGGCCCGCATCGAAAATGTGGTTGGTGTGACTCCGGAAATGGTAGTTCAAGAAACTGAGAAATAAAGAGCCAACACATAGACAACATAACCGTCATACCGGCGAAAGCCGGTATCCAGAGTCTGCCCGCATATCAACCCAGGAAAGTATCAGTGAACAAGCAACCTGCAGTTTATATTTTGTCGAGCAAACGTAATGGCACCCTTTACATTGGAGTAACTTCAAACCTTGTTAAAAGAATATGGGAGCATAAAAACAACAAAATGGGAGGTTTCACCAAACGCTACGGAGTACACCAACTGGTTTGGTATGAAATACACGAAAACATGGAATCCGCTATTGTGCGGGAAAAGAGATTAAAAGAGTGGAAAAGAAAATGGAAAATGGAATTGATTGAAAATAATAATCCATATTGGCACGATCTGTACAACACCATAGTTTGACTGGATTCCGGCTTTCGCCGGAATGAGAAATATTTAAGGTAATTGTAGACGTTTTACAACTCCATCAAATTTAATATCCAAACGGATAAAAATAAGGATTTTTTAAATGAAACGACGACTGATTATTATCATTACAGCAATTTTGCTGACCGTGCCAATAGCGGGCTTTTGTAAAGATAAAAAGAAGGCACCAGCCCCCAAAAGGCCACCATTACCGGTCGAGGTTATTGTCGTCAAAAAAGAACCAGTACCAATCTGGTTTGAATTTACCGGCAAAACCGAAGCTTCAAAAAGAGTTGAGGTTCGGGCTCGGGTAACCGGAGTTTTGGAAAACGTCCTCTTTCAGGAGGGCTCCCTGGTTGAAAAGGGAGAACCTCTTTTTAAAATTGAAAAAGATAGCTATCTGGATGATCTTGAACAAGCTCAGGCTAAACGAGAGCGGGCTCAAGCGACCCTTGATTTAGCCACGGCAAATGTCAAACGTTTTGAACCATTGGTTGCTGAAGGTCTGGCTCCAAGGTTAACCTTGGAAGAGTACCAGGCTAAAAGAAATGAGTTGATCGCCATGGTCAAGGCTGATGAAGCCGGCATCAGAAGTGCCCGTCTCTATTTAAGTTACGCTACGGTTCGGGCGCCAATCAGCGGCCGTATCAGCCGTCTTAATGTTGATGTCGGCAACATTGTCGGCTTTGGCGAAAAAACCCTATTGACAACAATGGTCTCAGATGATCCTATCTATGCCTATTTCCATCCCACGGAAGAAGAGTTTCAAATAATGCTCAAACTGGCCTCGAAAGAGATACTCGACGCCCGGGTTCGGGTACCGAGCCAACTCAATATTATCGAACGAAAACCTCTCAAAGGTCAGGTCAGCTTTACCGACAACCGTATCGATTCGATGACCGGCACAATTACCATGCGGGCCACCATCGCCAACCCTGAACACAAACTTTTGGAAGGCACTTTTGTCTATGCTGATATCTTTATTACCGATCAGATCTCGTTTCTG
>DAOVTG010000250.1 GCA_030633185.1 Deltaproteobacteria bacterium | reverse complement strand
GAGTGGCCGGTGACCCAGCCGATATCGGCGGCGCAGAAATAGATGTCGCCATCATGGTAATCAAAGATATTTTTGTGGGTGAAAGCGGTGTAGACCAAGTAGCCGCCAGTTGTATGAACAACCCCTTTGGGTTTGCCGGTAGATCCGGAGGTGTAGAGGAGGAAGAGCGGATCTTCGGCATCCATCCATTCCGGTTCGCAGTTAGCGTCGACTTTAGCCATCTCTTCATGGTACCAAAGGTCATAACCGGCTTTCATGGGTACATCCGCCTTAGGTTCGTGCTGGACGATAATCGTGTTTTTAATGGTCGGGCAATCGGCTGTCGCGGCATCAACGTTGACTTTCTGGTCGATGATTTTGGCGCCACGATAATAGGCGTTGCAGGAGATCAGGAAGTTGGACTCACAGTCCTGAATCCGATCTTTCAAGGCCGTAGACGAAAAGCCGCCGAAGACGATTGAGTGCATTGCCCCGATTCTGGTACAGGCGAGCATGGCGACCGCCAGTTCCGGAATCATCGGCAGGTAGATGGTTACCCGATCACCTTTTTTAACGCCGTGGGCTTTCATGACGTTAGCAAATTTACAGACCTGCTCATGCAGCTCTTTGTAGGTAAACTTTTTGTCAACCGTAGGCTCGTTACCTTCCCAGATGATCGCTACCTGGTCGCCCCGGGTCTCCAGGTGGCGGTCAAGGCAGTTATAGGAGACGTTGAGTTTGCCGCCCATATACCATTTCAGATAGACTTCATCCTTGCTGTATTTCCAGTCCTGAACCTGATCCCACTCTTTATACCAGGTGACATACTCTTTGGCGATTCTCGACCAGAAGCCGTCATTGTCGTTGATCGACTCATCGTAGAGTTTCTGGTACTCCTCACGGCTTTTGAAGTAGGCTTTGGCTCTGAAATCGGCCGGTACTTCATAGATTTTTTTCAGTTTGGTGTCTGCCATTGAAAATCCTCCTGCGTATTAAAGGTTTGTGGTTTGCGGCCTTTGACTTTTTCTTTCGTACCTGATTTAGTTCAGGACTGGTTGAAGGGCCGTAATTTACCAAAAATATAAAATACAATCGTCAAGAGAAACCCCTGATAGGTACCGCCATATGACTGTATTTATTATATTTGGAACGCTTCCACTATAAGAGTGTTATAAAAATGTCAAGAAAAAAGTAACTGATGTTTCCCTGAGGTTTAGGATACGGCCCTTCAAAAATCTCTCTTTTAAGGGTTTGTTTACTGCTTAGTATTGCTGTGATAATTATTTAGCGGTCGCTAACTTTAACCGACTGCTTTTTTGAAGATGTTGCTTTCTTTGGTGATTTCTCTCTTGTCTTTGTTTTTATGCCAGTTTACGTAAACCGGATATTATGGGTTGGTCGTGGTTTGGGCAGGGTTTTCAGTAATAACTTAAAAAAATAAAAAACATAGTAAAGGGTTCAGCAATTGTATACAGATTGCTCTTGACTTCTCTCAAGTGATAGTTTAGGGATAAACCGTTATTTTACTTGTCTTGATCATGCGTTATATATCGCAAGTATCACAGGCTTGGTTTTCGCCCATTTGCAGAGTGTTGAATGGATTGTTTTAATGTAAGTCATGAGGAGGATTTTAGATGGGAAAATATGAAGAACTATATCGCCAATCGATGGAATCTCCGGATGAATATTGGGCGGCTGCGGCGGAAGATGTGCAGTGGGTTAAGAAGTGGGACAAGGTTCTGGATGATTCCCGGGCACCCAATTTTTATAGTTGGTTTACCGGCGGCGAACTCAATACCTGTTATAATGCGATCGATTATCATGTTGAAAATGGTCGTGCCGACCAGGTCGCGATTATCTATGACAGCCCCCAGACCAATACTGTTAAAAAAATAACTTATAGTGATCTTTTAGAACAGGTTTCCCGTTTTGCCGGGGTTCTGGTCAGCCAGGGTCTGGGTAAAGGGGATACGGCGATTATCTACATGCCGATGATTCCCGAAACCGCGATTGCGATGCTCGCCTGTGCCCGTATCGGAGCTGTCCATTCCGTGGTCTTCGGAGGCTTTGCCCCGAATGAGCTGGCGGTCAGGATTAATGATGCCAAACCGAAATTGATGATCTCGGCATCCTGCGGTCTCGAAGGGGCAACCAAGGTTCTGCCCTATAAGCCGCTGCTTGATAAGGCGATTGAGCTGGCCGAGGTAAAACCGGAAAAATGTATTATCTTTCAGCGTCCCCAGGTTCAGTCCGAGTTGATTGCCGGCCGCGATTTCGACTGGATGGAACTTTATGATGCTGCCGAACCGGTGGGTTGTACGACTGTGGCCGCTACCGACCCTCTCTATATCCTCTATACCTCCGGAACCACCGGTATCCCCAAAGGGGTTGTGCGTGATAACGGCGGCCATGTGGTTGCTTTAAAGCAGAGCATGCGTCAAGTCTATGATGTCGAGCCTGGTGATGTCTATTGGGCCGCATCTGATGTTGGTTGGGTGGTCGGACACTCCTATATCGTCTATGCCCCGCTCTTTTTGGGCTGTACGACGATTCTCTATGAGGGTAAACCGGTCGGTACCCCTGATGCCGGGGCTTTCTGGCGGGTTATCTCCGAGCATAAAGTCAAGGTTCTTTTTACCGCGCCGACCGCTTTTCGGGCGATCAAGAAAGAGGATCCCAACGGTGAACTCTTGAAAAAGTATGATATTTCCTGCTTCAAATATCTCTTTCTCGCCGGTGAACGTCTCGATCCCGATACCTATCATTGGGCTACTAATTTGCTCGGTAAGCCGGTTATCGACCATTGGTGGCAGACCGAAACTGGTTGGCCGATTGCCGCTAACTGTCTCGGCATTGAGCCATATCCGATTAAACCGGGTTCGCCGAGCCTGGCAGTGCCGGGTTTTGATGTCAAAATTCTTGATAATGAGGGTAAAGAGATGGGGCCCGGAGAGGAAGGGATTGTGACCATCAAATTGCCGCTGCCGCCTGGTTGTCTGCCGACCTTGTGGGAGCAGGATCAGCGTTACGTTGAGTCCTACGTCAGTGTCTATCCAGGTTACTACTTTACCGGTGACGGCGGCTATATCGATAAAGATGGCTACATCTATATTATGGGCCGGGTTGACGATGTTATCAATGTCGCTGGCCATCGTCTTTCGACCGGTGGTATGGAAGAGATTGTTGCAACCCATCCCGACGTTGCCGAATGTGCCGTTTTGGGGGTTGAGGACAATCTCAAAGGGCAGGTGCCTCTCGGTTTCTTTGTTCTTAAAGCCGGGGTTACCAAAAGCTCGGAAGAGATTGGCAAAGAGTGCGTGCAGATGGTGCGCGATCAGATCGGCCCGGTTGCCTGTTTCAAGCAGGCGACCGAAGTTCCTCGTTTGCCCAAAACCCGCTCCGGCAAAATCCTGCGCGGAACCATGCGTAAAATTGCTGATAATGAGAAGTACCGGATGCCTTCAACCATCGATGACCCCACGGTTTTGGATGAGATCGAAGAAGCTATTGTCAAAATCGGCTACGGAAAAGCGCGAAAATAGATTATTCATAAACTAACCGCAAACAAAAAACCGGGTCAAATGAGCCGGTTTTTTTGTTTTTCTATTCCGGGG
>DAOVTG010000097.1 GCA_030633185.1 Deltaproteobacteria bacterium | reverse complement strand
TAATGTAAATGGCTCATACTTTGATGTATTTGCACCCCAAGGGCACTTTTCCTGCGAGAAGTAACAAGTCACGGGATGGTTAAGTAAAAATTTCGATAGACAAGATGTTGTGGTTCTCCAGGCGCGAGACCATACATGTAGTATGTCGAGTGTCTGGAGAACCACAACAACGCAGGATATCGGAACTTTTTTACGACGCCATCACGCCTTTTTGATTGCCAGATCGCGCAGCTGGCGCGGACTTACCGTATTCGGAGCCCCA
This sequence comes from Deltaproteobacteria bacterium, assembly GCA_030633185.1. GTDB lineage: Bacteria > Desulfobacterota > Anaeroferrophillalia > Anaeroferrophillales > Tharpellaceae > Tharpella. The sequence goes on along the minus strand of DAOVTG010000097.1, from coordinate 8,370 downwards.
CTCAAAAGACAAGTCGCCTTCTGGGTCTTGGGAAAAGCAATTACTTCACGAATCGATTGACGACCAAGCAACAACATCATCAAACGATCAAGGCCAAAAGCGATACCGCCATGCGGCGGTGCCCCGAAACTTAAAGCATCGAGGAGAAAACCAAATTTCTCACGGGCCTCTTCATCACTAATGTTCAAGAGCTGGAAAACTTTGGCCTGGGTATCGGCATCATGAATCCTGATACTGCCGCCGCCAATCTCAACCCCATTTAAAACCAGATCGTAGGCTTTGGCTTTAACCGCCAGTGGGGCGTCATTAAGTTTGTCAAGATCTTCATCAAGGGGAGCTGTAAAGGGGTGATGAATCGCAACATGGCGTTTATCCTGATCATCCCAGGCGAACATGGGAAAATCGACGACCCAACAGAACGCCATCTGTTGATCATCAATAAACTTCATCTTTTCACCCAAATGCAGACGTAGACGACCCAGGGACTCATTGGTAATCTCCGGTTTATCAGCGACAAAAAGAAGCAGATCGCCGGCTTCGGCGGCCATCTCTTTTCCTAATGTTTCAACCTCTGATTCAGTAAAGAATTTGACAATCGGTGATTGCCAGCCATCCTCATTAACCTTGATCCAGGCCAGACCTTTAGCTCCGTAAACCTGAACAACCGCCAGCAAATCATCGATCTCCTTGCGTGAGAGACGTGCCCCGCCTTTAAGATTGAGCCCTTTGATAATACCTTTTTTATCAAGAACCGAACGAAATACTTTAAATTCGGTTCCCGCAAAAACCCCGCAGAGATCGACCAGGTACATGGCAAACCTGATATCGGGAGCATCAAGACCGTATTTTTCAAGGGCCTCATCATAGGACAACCGGGGATAAGGCGGATTCGTATCAACCCCTTTAAGCTCTTTGAAAACAGTGGCAATCATCCCTTCAACCAAGGCGATAATATCATCGCGCTCAACAAAAGAGAACTCCATATCGATCTGGGTGAATTCGGGCTGGCGGTCGGCCCGCAAATCTTCATCCCGGAAACATTTGACGATCTGGAAATAGCGGTCAAAACCGGAGACCATCAATAGCTGTTTAAAGAGCTGCGGCGATTGCGGCAGAGCGAAAAAAGAGCCGGGATTGGTGCGGCTCGGGACCAGATAATCGCGCGCCCCTTCAGGGGTGCTTTTGGTCAGCATCGGCGTCTCTATCTCTAAAAAATCGTGGCTATCAAGATAGTTACGCACAATCATGGTCACCTTATGCCGAGCAATAATCGCTTCCTGCATAGGCTGGCGGCGCAGGTCAAGATAGCGATACTGGAGCCGAATATTCTCACCAATCTCGCTGGTTTCATCGATCATGAAAGGGGTGGTTCCGGATTTATTCAAAACCTTTATCTGGTCGACCAGTATTTCAATCTCACCGGTGGCCATCTTGGGATTGACGGTTCCTTCCGGACGATTGACAACCTCACCCTCAACCTGCATAACAAACTCACCGCGCAGTGTATGGGCGACGGCATGAGCCTCAGGCGCATTTTCCGGATTAAAGACTACCTGGGTCAAACCATAACGATCACGAAGGTCGATAAAAACCACCCCGCCGTGGTCTCGCCAGTTCTGAACCCAACCGGACAATTTCACCCGGCAGCCGACATCAGCCGCCCGTAAAGCACCACAAACATGACTACGATAGGTCACGGCCGGAGTGTTGATTTTATCTTTACTCATTTCTTATAAATCCCCTTATCCTTACAAAATATATTTGCCTGTGAACCAGCGCTTTCTGCCATCTTTACCGACCAGAGTCAAGCCCTTTATAGGACTTGCCAAGGCCATTTTCCCCTTGACTTTACAAGCGCAATCCATTAGAAGCGAGCCCATCATTTTCATTCGGGATGTGGCTCAGCCCGGTAGAGCACTGCGTTCGGGACGCAGGGGTCGGAGGTTCAAATCCTCTCATCCCGACCATGAAAAGCGAAAAAACAGGGGACGGTTAAAACCGTCCCCTGTTTTTTTTATAAACCCTTAATAGCGATAGTGCTCAGGCTTGTACGGGCCGTCAATCGGAATTCCGAGATAATTCGCCTGAACCTCATTCATGACCGTCAATTTGGCGCCCAGTTTTTCAATGTGATAGCGGGCAACCTCTTCATCAAGAATCTTCGGCAGACGATAGACACCAACCTCATAGCGATTTTTCCAGAGGTCGAGCTGGGCCAGGATCTGATTAGCGAAAGAGGCCGACATAACAAAGGAGGGGTGGCCGGTGGCACAACCTAAGTTGACGAGACGACCTTCAGCCAGAATAAAAATCTGGCGGCCGTCGGTGAAGGTATAACGATCAACCTGAGGTTTGATCTCCTCTTTTTTCACTCCGGGCCACTGATTAAGGCGAGCAATCTGAATCTCACTGTCAAAGTGACCGATATTACAGACAATCGCCTGATTTTTCATACCCGCTATATGTTCGGCCGTAATTACATCACGGTTCCCGGTGGTCGTCACATAGATATCACCTTCGACCAGAGCATCTTCAAGCGTAGTTACCTCAAAACCCTCCATCAGAGCCTGCAAGGCACAGATCGGATCGATCTCGGTAACCAGCACCCGAGCCCCGAAACCGCGCATCGACTGAGCGCAGCCTTTACCGACATCGCCGTAACCGCAGATCACCACATTTTTGCCGGCAACCATCACATCGGTAGCCCGTTTGATGCCGTCAGCCAGTGATTCACGACAGCCGTAAAGGTTGTCAAATTTTGATTTAGTCACCGAATCGTTAACATTGAAAGCCGGGAATTTAAGCTCACCCTTCTCCATCATCTGATAGAGACGATGGACACCGGTAGTGGTCTCTTCGGAAGCCCCTCGGCAGTTTTCAACCCAGGATTTAAAATTGCCGACTTTACGATTATTAATTTCACGTAAAAGGGCAACCAATTCGATTTCATCCTCAGACTCAAAATCACCATCCAGAATCGTCGGATCAGCCTCGGCCCGGGCCCCGAAATGCATCATCATGGTTGCATCTCCGCCGTCATCGACAATCAGGTCGGGCCCCTTACCTCCCGGGAAAGAGAGAGCCTGGTAGGTGCAGGCCCAATATTCGGCCAGGGTTTCACCCTTCCAGGCAAAAACCGGCACCCCGGTCGCAGCGATCGCAACCGCCGCATGATCCTGGGTCGAAAAAATGTTACAAGAGGCCCAACGTACATCAGCCCCTAAGGCAATCAAGGTCTCGATCAGAACCGCCGTCTGGATCGTCATATGCAACGACCCCATAATCCGAGCCCCCTGCAACGGTTTTAAAGCTTCGTATTTTTCCCTGATCGCCATCAAACCCGGCATCTCATGTTCAGCAATCTCAATCTCTTTCCGACCCCATTCGGCTAATCCGAAATCAGCAACCAGATAGGGTAAATCAGCAAATGGATCAATTTTAGAACTCATACTCTAATCTCCTAATAACAGGTCGAAAGGGTCAAAAAGGTTAAAAAGGTGTAAAGGGTTACCACCTTCGACTTCTCAGACTCTTTAAACCCTTTAGATTCTTTAGACTCTTAAACCCTTCAAGACTGTCTTTTAACAAAAGAGAGGGCACCCCGACAGAGCGCCCTCTAAAAAAATCACGATCTTAAATAACAATTAGCTCAAACATAACCCTTATCAAGAGCGTACTTGATAAGATCGGCAACCGAACGAAACTTCATCTTGCGCATGATATTGGCCCGATGATGCTCAACCGTCCGCAGACTGATATAGAGAAGATCGCCGATTTCACGACTGGTGTTACCTTCGGCAACCATTTTCAAGACTTCCCGCTCGCGATTGGTAAGGTGCTCGAAAGGCAATTTTTTGTTTTTTCGGTAGAACTTCATCAGATCTTCGGAAAAATCGGCCGCCAAAGTAGAAGAGATGTAAGTCTCGCCAAGCATTACCTGATCAATAGCCGAAAGCAGTTCATCATAGCTGTTCTCTTTAAGAAGATAACCATCGGCCCCGGCTGCAATTGCCGCATAAAGATATTCTTTGTTGTTATGCATCGTCAGCATAAGAACTTTCACCCCCGGCTGAGCCCGACGCACCTCGTTAATCGCCTCAATACCACGTACATTGGGCATCGATATATCGAGCAAAACCAGATTGGCGCGATTATTATTGAGGAAATCAATGAGCTCCAAACCATCGCTAACCTCGCCTACGACTTCCAGATTATCTTTTTCTTCAATAATCTTTTTTATCCCCTGACGCAACATTGCATGGTCATCAGCCAGCACTATCTTACATTTACCATCGTCATCTCTAAACATCTGCTAACTCCTTGATTTTACAATATTTATTATTTTGCGGCAGCGGCAGAATGAAAACCCGACACTCAACTATTCCAACCAAAGCCGTACACTATCAGAAAACCAGACTTTTTACAAGCATATCTAAACTATTTTTTTGGCAACTTAAACTTGACCTCAGTTCCCTTACCCGGCTGACTGATAACCTCGAACTCACCTTCCAGAAGATGAGCCCGCTGAGCCATACTTGCTAACCCCAGACTAGCCCCGGCCCGGCCTCTCTTGGGATCCTCAACCTCAAAACCGACACCATCGTCCTTGATCGAAAAATAAACCGCATCACCAGAGACTTCAGCCGCCAGCACAACCAGTGAGGCTTCGGCATGCTTACCGACATTATTGATCGCTTCCTGAACGATACGATAGATGTTGCGCGCCGCATCCCCGTTAAAACAGCCATCGATATCCGCGACTGCAACCGACGCTTTGAGGTTATGCAAAGCCGTAAAATTATTTACCAAGTGGACCAGAGCCCCACTTAAACCGAGATCATCAAGAATCACCGGGCTCAGATCATGCGAAAGGCGCCTGACGTCCTCAATAATCTGGGCAATAAACTGACGGGCCTTACGACACTCATCCTGCAGTTCAACCTCTTCTATTCGTCGTTCGACACCAGAAACCTGCATCTTCAAGACTGCCAGTGATTGACACAGACCGTCATGAAGCTCATCGGCAAGATGACGTCGTTCGTCGTCTTGAGCCTTGAAAAAATTTCTTGAAAACTCTTGCAACCGACCTTGGGCAACCTCGAGATCCAAACCCTTACGACGATCCTCCTCAAAATCGTAAATCACCCCCAAAAGATAGTTCTGATCAACCAGATTGAGTTGATACCATTTAATATTTACCGAAAATGGCCGCTCCTCAGCAAACCGCAGAACCACCTTTTTGGCTTCCGAAATAATTTTTACCGGAGAGCTTGCAGCAACCCTGGTAAAAGAATCACGTAAATCAGCAAGTAGAGATTGATCAGCACAAAAACGGTCAAAATATCTGGCCTGCCGAGGTTCGGACAGGCACCCGAAAAATCTCTCGGCAAAACTATTGACAAATTTAAAAGATAAAGTTTTATCGAGTAGAATAACCGCTTCAGGCAAAGCCATCAAGAGTTCGTTTGCAAGCCCGAGAGCGTGATCCTCGCGCCGCCTCCGTCGCTCTTTCACCCATAAGATACGACCTCCAAAAAAGCTGGCCAGCAGCAAAACAACAACCAGTGAAACCATTAACCAGAAGGCAATCCAAACTTGGCTTCCGGCGGTTATGGCCCGAAAAGTAAGAGCATCGGAGAGAGTTTGGGCTTTCTCACGAAAAAGAAGGGTTAATGAGGAGCTGGAGGTGCTTTCGGGTTCAGTGTTTTCCCGAGCCTGCCGGAGAGTGATCAACGATTTCAGCAAAAGAGAGATTTCAGGATTCTCGATGCGAGGAACATTTTTGCCGGCAAGAGAGCCCCCCTGATCGAGAAGGTTCAATGCAACTAAAGGATCCAATCTTGTAACAGCGGAGCGTTCGCTTGTCGGTGGTAACGACTGCGAAACTGCCCGTTCTTTAATATCCCGATCCCAATCAGCTCCAAGGACTACCCTCTGGGCCAAGATAGAGTGACTCCTGGCGATATCGCTCTGACGCATCTGAAACGCCATAAAAACGAGACTGAAAATGAGTAAAAAAGCAGTCGCAATAGCGCTGCCCAAAAGCAGGGACTGCTTAAAAGAGGATCCCGCCATAAAAATAGTTCCGCCAAGGCTAAAAAAAATTGAACAACAACGTCAACATCTTAAAGCACTAAATACGGTGAGTTTTTATTATTGTCAAGTTTTTATTCAGTATTCTTACGAAATAACTGAGAACGAAAGGCTTTACCGGCATTCTAAAAAAGCTGCAGCCCGGCTGATTACCTCACCGCCGGTGAGCACCAGAAATTCAGCATCCGGCAAAACCGAGCGCAGGCGGGCTCCATACGACTTTTCAACCAGCCGACGATCACAGACCACGATAATCCCACGATCATCTCGACTGCGGATCAAACGACCAACTCCCTGCTTTAATTTCAACGCTGTTTGGGGCAGGCTGTAATCATAAAAAGGGTTGCCGCCACCGGCCGCAATATGCTCCAGCCGAGCCATCAGCACCGGTTCACTGGGCACCTTGAAAGGGAGGCGAACAATTACCAAACATTCAAGCGCCCGACCTTTGACATCAACCCCCTCCCAAAAACTATCAGTCGCAAAGAGAGCCGTATTATAGTTGTTTTTCAACTCATTAAGCAACCCCTGACGTTGTCCCTCTCCTTGCATGATCAGTCGAACCCCTCGTCTCTGCAAAGAGTCACGACAGATTGCCGCCGCTTGTTTCATGGCCCGGTACGAAGTAAAAAGAACCAGTGAACGGCCCCCGATCCGGGCAATCATGGTGTCTAAAAAAAGACCTAAGGCCGCGATATAGGCGGCCTCGTTGGGCAAAGGAAGATCACGGGGAACCATGATCAACGCATTACGGCGATAATCGAAGGGACTGGCCAGAATCAGCGAATGCAGATTTCCATTACGACTGCGCTCGGAAAGCCCAACCCGGCCGACAAAAAAATCAAAAGAGTGCTGAACTGCAATCGTCGCTGAGACCATGATCAAAGTCTGCAGACGTTTATAGAGCATCTCTTCAAGCAGGGAGCCAACCTCAAGCGGGGCCAGAACCAGTTTAAAATTACGGCGGCGGCCGGAGACCACCTCAATCCAGGCGATAATCTCGGACTGGCCCCTCATTTTGAGAAAAAAGCGCCCGATAAAATCGACCTGATTCTGCAAACGGCCGGTTGCCGCCTTAAACTCCCCCAGCCAGGCCATAAAAAAATCCGCCGGCAACAGTTTCTCCTGCAAACCTTTCTCAACGTTACTCCCCAGATCCAGAAGGGCCTTGATCACGGTTTGCGCTTCTTCAATAAAGTTCTCAACCCGATCACCCAGAATAAGCTTCCAGGTCTGACTACTGCGCTCTTTATCGGTAACCCGCAGTTTAAATGAACCTTCGACAATTTCATCATTTGCGATAAAGTTACTAACCAGAACCTGTCGCCAACTATCAAAATGATCGTTAAGATCATGCGAAAGCATCAAAACTGCCGGTTCGGCTTCACCTTCAATCTGGGCCGCCAGAGTGGCAAAAAAATTGAGCCGGGCATCACTTTGCGACCCGGAAGAGGCACCTTTTGACCCCGGCGGCCCCTGGCCGAGACGTCGCCTTAAACGCCGCAACAGGCCCAACTCCGAACGTCGTTGATGAACCAAACGGTTAAGCAGCATCAACAGACCGATCTGTGAAATATTCTCCCCCAGATAACCGGTTGCCGCCTCTTCAAGATGATGAACTTCGTCTAAAACCAACGCTTCATAACGAGGTAAAACCCCGAAATCGGAAGGAAACTGCAAATCGGCCATCAAGAGATGATGATTAACCACCAGGAGTTGGGCTCGGGCGGCCTCGCGACGGGCTTTGTAGAAAAAACAGTGACCAAACTCAAGACAGCGAGAAGCCAGGCAGGCATCGGCTTCGCTTGAAATCATCTCCCAGGCGGCGGCACTGGGCAGCGAGGGAAAATCAGCTCGACTGCCATCACCTGTAGTTTGAGCCCAGGCAATCAGAGCTTTGAGCTCATCATCAAGTGACTTTTCATCAACCACCAACTCTTCCGCCAGCTCTTTGACCCGACGGCGACACAGATAATTACCACGGCCCTTGATCAATGCGGCCTTAACCGGCAACCCCAGATGCTCGGTCAAAAGCGGCAGATCTTTATTGAGAAGTTGTTCCTGGAGATTAATCGTATTGGTCGAGATCACCACCCTTTTGCTATGACGGATGGCCCAGAGCGCCGCCGGAATCAGATAGGCGAGGCTCTTCCCGACCCCGGTACCGGCCTCGGCCAAAAGAAAACTCTCCCGGTTGAAAGCTTCAACCACAGCCCGGGCCAGATCGGCTTGTTCCGATCTGAATTCAAAACTGGGCAGGGCTTTGGCCAAAGCCCC
>DAOVTG010000222.1 GCA_030633185.1 Deltaproteobacteria bacterium | reverse complement strand
GAAGGGCAGGGGTCAGGCTTGACAAATGGGTTCTTTGAGAGATTTCTTGATTATTTCTAACCGCTCTGCCAGAATTTTATCTATTAGCAACCGTTTTTGGAAACGACCAGCTGCCTGACTAAGACCAGATGGTTCCCGAAGAAAAATCTCAGCTAAATCTGTCAGGGTCAGATTGTATGTCTCAAGAGTCGCAGGAAGTTCCGGGAAGTTCCGGGGACAGCTTATTTAATTGTAACTATTCAGGTGCCCTCCATAAAGTTATAGCAAATAGCGGTGAACTCTGCTTCGCCCTCATAAAATCAAAAAAACGGGGTCAGACCCCAATTAGCAGACCCCAATTAGCAAGAGCGAGTTCTTCAATTTCAGCGTAATAAGCGCTGGGAAAACAGAAACTTTACTTGAAAAATGGAGGGACAAGCGTCTGAACGCCAGGTGGTGGTTTTAATCTCAGCAGGACGCTGAACCGTTACAAAAATTAAATCAGTCCCTTGCCTGCAAAAGTTTTGTTGCATTTTTTTGCCTAGATATGTATACTCAATGTAGATACGAAAAGTCTTAAGGATGGAGGGCTGCTGTGCAGGTTAAAATTCAAAAATGGGGGAATAGCTTAGCTTTAAGAATTCCCAAAGCGTTTGCCTTAAATGTAAATATTAAACAAAATGAATTGGTTGATTTGTCGGTTAATGATGGTGAAATTATTATTAAACCGATTATCCAAAAAGAGTTCTCTCTTAAAGAACTTTTAGATGGTATCTCTGAAGATAATTTGCACGGCGAATTCGATACAGGTGCTCCTGAAGGGAAAGAGGTTTGGTGATGGCGAAAAATTATATCCCGAACCGAGGTGATGCCGTATGGATAAATATGAATCCGCAGGCAGGTCATGAACAAACCGGGCGGCGACCGGCCGTGGTTCTCTCTCCGTATTCTTACAATGTTAAGGTAGGTCTCGCATTATTTAGTCCAATAACGAGTAAAATCAAAGGCTATCCCTTTGAAGTTGTGGTTCCCGAAGGTGGAAAAGTAAGCGGAGCAATCCTGTCAGACCAAATTAAAAGTCTCGATTGGAAAGCACGAAATGTTGAGTTTTTTGGTAAAATCAGTGAGCCCGTTATTGCGGAAGTTTTAACTAGAATTGCTACTTTATTGCGTATAGATATTTAGTCTTTTAATCCTAATTAAAATCGCGGGAATTGTAGAGACAGGGCATGCCTTGTCTCTACCTCAAACCGGGCATTGCCCCAATAAAATTATCCAAAAAATAAAAGGAAAAGTAATGAATGATTTATTGTTTGAACCCATCATCATCAACCGGCTTGAAATAAAAAATCGGATCTATCTGCCGGCTATGCATCTTGGGATGGCGGTTGACTTTGAAGTTACAGATCAGATTTTAAACTTTTATGTCCCTCGGGCCAAGGGCGGGGCCGGTATGGTTTGTGTGGGCTTTGCCACTGTCGATGAGCTTTCCGGCAGTCCCCTGAATATTGGTGCCCACAAAGATAGCTTTATTCCCGGCCTGACCCGGCTGGCCGAGACCATTAAAAATAACGGAGCCAAAAGTGCGGTGCAGCTCAACCATGCCGGGCGCTATAATCCTTCATTTTTCTTGAACGGAAAATCGCCGGTAGCGCCTTCACCTCTAGCCTCGCGGTTGACGCAGGAAACGCCCCATGAGTTAACCCTTGATGAAATTAAAGAGACTATTGCCGCCTTTGCCGGTGCCGCCCTGCGGGTTAAAACCGCCGGATTTGACGCAGTTGAAATACTTTCCGGTACCGGTTATCTGATCTCCGAGTTCCTCTCTCCCCTGACCAACCAGCGTACCGATGATTATGGGGGCAGCTTTGCTAACCGGATGCGCTTCGGGCTTGAAATAATGGCCGCCGTTCGCGATGCCGTGGGCTCTGATTATCCCTTGATCGTCAGGATGAACGGCAATGATTTTATGCCCGGCGGCAATAGCCGTCAGGAATTGGTTGAATATGCTCAAACTCTGGCTCAGGGGCCGGTTGATGCGTTGTGTATAAATGTCGGTTGGCACGAAGCTCGGGTGCCCCAAATTGTGACTTGCGTGCCGCATGGGGCTTTCTCCTATCTCGCCCGAAGTATTAAGGATAAAGTGGATATTCCGGTAATCGCCAGCCATCGGATTAATGATCCTGAAACGGCCCGGGAACTGTTGGCCGATGGTATGTGTGATATGGTGGCTATGGGCCGGAGTCTGATTACTGATCCTCAGTTGCCGGAAAAAGCCCAACAAGGTCGGGAAAACCAGATTCTTCACTGTATCGGTTGTGCCCAGGGTTGTTTTGATAATTTGTTCAAAGTCAAGCCTGTCGAGTGTCTCTGTAACCCGGAAGCCGGGCATGAAGGGCAAAAAAGTTTAGAGAAAACCGGAAATCCCAAAAAGGTGATGGTCGTCGGTGGCGGGCCCGCCGGAATGAGTGCGGCCTTGGCGGCCTCTTTGAAAGGCCATGATGTTACCCTTTATGAACAATCTGACTTCTTGGGTGGTCAACTCTATCTAGCGGCCGCACCTCCGGGTCGGGATGATTTTTACCTGCTTGCAGAAGATCTTGAAGAGCAGTTGGCAGTCAACGAAATCCCGGTGCTTTTCAACACATTGGTTGATGGCAAGCTGATCGTAGAGGAGAAACCGGATGTCGTGATTGTTGCAAGCGGGGCGACGGATATAACCCCACCCATTCCCGGTATCGATCTTCCTCATGTCGTCCAGGCCTGGGATGTTCTTGTCGACCAGGTTGTAACCGGAGAAAAAGTGGCGATTATCGGCGGCGGCGCCGTCGGTGTGGAGACGGCTCTGTTTCTTGCAGAAAAGGGGACTCTGTCGGCTGAAGCGGTTAAATTTCTGCTCGTCAATAAAGCCGAAACCCCGGAAGCCCTTTATGAGATGGCGACCAAGGGCAGTAAAGAAGTGGTGCTCGTTGAAATGCTGAATAAAGTCGGCAAAGATATTGGCAAATCAACCCGCTGGGGCATGATGCAGGAACTCTCTCGAGCCGGTATCAAATCGGTGACCGAACATACCGTAACCGAGATCACGCCGACCGGCCTGACTATGGAAAAAGATGGAGAAGTCGTAAAAATCGAAGCCGATACCATCGTTATCGCGGCGGGTTCAGCCTCTGTCAATTCCCTGGAAAGCGTCCTTAAAGAGATGCAGGTTCCTTGTCTGGTGGTTGGTGATGCCAAACAGGTTGCCCTGGCCTTTGATGCGATTCATCAGGGATATGCTGCGGGACTTTCTCTTTAGGAGGCTGTCCGAGAACGTCTTTTTTCCCCAGCTCAGCGTTATTTTTTGAAAATAATGCTCGAAATACTAGGTGTATGTCTGCGCTTATTGTCAAAAAATGCCTTGATCTGAGAAAAAAATCCTATTCTCGGACAGCCTCCTAGAGTGAACCGCAGAACAGGGTGAACGAGGATTTCTGCAATGAACCGACGTAGGTGATTCCGACCTGTTTCAAGATTTGGACGGCACCGGCGGTGGGAGCCGAGATGGAAAATACCAGAGGGAAACCGGCCTTGGCAATTTTTACGGCCATTTCCAGATTTATGCGACCGCTGAAAAGAGCGGCCAATGATCCCATATCAATTTTATGGTTAACACAGTAGCCGACAATTTTATCCAGGGCATTGGCACGGCCTACATCTTCTTCGCAGTGGAGTATTTTGCCGTCCTTGTTGATCAGGGCCACGGCATGGGCTCCGGCAGTTGTTGTATAGAGCTCTTGTTGCCGGCGCATCGCCTCCGGCAGCGGAGGGATAAGATGGGCGGCCAGAAAAAATGGTTGGGGCGAGGCTTTTTCAATCTGGGGTGCGATGACCGTCCAGATGGCGGCGGCGGTCATCGGGGTGACGGCGGAGATCGGATTATTGATGGTCAGGCGCAGGGAATCAGTGGCCAGCGGTGATTTGCTGCCGGGAGCTGCTGAAACCAGCCGATGGGCTGCAATGTCAGTCTGCCGGTTAATCAATCCTTGATAGTAAAGAAAACCGGTAGCCAGGAGAAACTCGTTACCGGGGGTTCGGTGCAAGGTGACCAGATGTTCTCCGTTTATCCATATCTGGAGAGGGATCTCGGCTATAAGAAGGCGTTCAGCTCTCTGCCATTGGCCGGAAGTCGGTTCATAGGTGAAGGTCGAAAACTTGTGACTCTTAATCATTTTAATTTACTCACTTCGACCATTTTTACGCGCTGACAAGTGAAGTTGCTCTCTGATTTTTTTGTAACTATTCAGCGTAGGTAGAAAAATACCATATATTTATGACAGCGACTATTTCCCTTGCCAAACTACGATAATGTAAGATTTTTTTCTTGTCAACAGGATTGTTGGTGTCGGGTTT
>DAOVTG010000191.1 GCA_030633185.1 Deltaproteobacteria bacterium | reverse complement strand
ATTTCGATAGACAAGATGTTGTGGTTCTCCAGGCGCGAGACCATACATGTAGTATGTCGAGTGTCTGGAGAACCACAACAACGCAGGATATCGGAACTTTTTACGACGCCATCAAAATTAATTTATCAACGGAGTATCTATAAGAAAAATGGTATTTACCTATTAACCGTCCGAAGAACCCGTTTCGGGACAATAGACACTTACCAGATTTCGACCACCCTTTTTAGCACTGTACATCGCCTTGTCGGCATGCGCAACAAGCAGCGAATCCGTATCCGCATGTTCTGGATAAGTGGCCAAGCCAATACTGGCAGTAATATTGATTGATTGCCCTGTACCAATCTCAAATGGTGTCCGCTCAATCAGAATACGTAAATCTTCAGCCAATTTTTTCGCCGCAGGGACATCCGTTTCAGGGAGGATTACGGTTATCTCTTCACCACCGTATCGACAAACACGATCAACGGAACGTAAACGGTTCGTCAGGAGCTTACTCAAATCGCGCAGAACCGCATCCCCGGCCCGGTGGCCATAGCTGTCATTAACTTTTTTGAAATAATCGATATCAATCATCAATAGTGACATGGGATGGTGATAACGTAGCGCGCGCGCTACCCCCATCTCTAAAAAGTTGTAAAAACACCGGTGATTATATAACCCCGTAAGACCGTCACGAATGGCCAGTTCCCGCAACTTTTTCTCATTTTTTTCGATACGCTTACCAATGCGTCCAGCCAGCCAGTAGAAAAAGGAAAAGAGAACTCCAACTGAGAAAAGTACGGCTAAACTACCTGCCTCGAAGGTTTTACGGGCAATCTTTTCTTCTTCCGAAACGTTTACAATAAGTATCATTCGCGCAACCTTACGGCCGGCTACATCTGGAAGTGGGATTGAGGTTACGTGGTAGGAACAGCCTTCGTGAACCAGATCTGTGATATCGTCTTTTCGATCAAACTCCTCACTTACTAAATAATCAGCCACCACGGGTGGAATATTATCAAGTGATTGTTGACTTGCCACCTCGTCGGAGAGGTAATCCCAATTGGGCGTCCGTCCGAGAGAGCGCATTCCGGCCTCCCATTTTGACCGATCAAGAAACTCTTTTTTTATAACAGTGAAAACCTGCACACCGAAAAACATCGGAAGTTTATTGAGGATTTCATCAATTTCCATACCAAGTTCCACATAGCCGATCAACTCTTGTGTTTGTCGATCATACCATGGAGCCACCAGCCGCAAAGTGAAAGTACCCAAGGGGCCTAATTCAATACCGTGTGAAATTGAGCCACTCTTTTCGGCTTGAAGTGTGGTGAATCGTCCGATGACATCTCCATTCCGCAAAGGGGCATGGACGCGCAACAGATTAACCCTGTCAGTTCCAGTAAAGTAAAAATGCGTTATTTGAAAATCGCGTCTGATTTCATCAAATAACGGGGTGGCATATTGCAGTAACGCCTCTCGATTGCGTTGAGTCAGAGCCTCAGATAATTTTTCGTCATGACTTAGGCTATGCATAATTGCCCGCATGGCATTTGCATGAACATTGAAACTTTGTTCTAAAAAACTCTCGACTGAGACATGGATACGGATTACGTTGTTCTGCACATAACGGCTTGTATGTTTAAAAAGCATCAAACTTAATACAAGAGCAGTAATAAAGAAGGCAATTGCCATCGGCACGAGAAACAAAATGCGCAAGCGCGCCGTTCCCCAACGCAGAGAATCTTCGCGTGTGGATTGAACCGGTTCGGTTAAAGCTACAGTTACCTGTGCATCATTTTTTTTCATATTCACCCCTTGATGGCGTCGTCCTCAAACTTTTTGAGCTGACGTTATAAACACTATTACTCATGTCTATTTTTCAACTCCTATCACCTGGCTGGCGACCCGTAGCAATTTGGCTCGAAACTTGATTTCGTTCTGACGAGCGGCCCTGATATTTATAGCAAAACGGATGCAGGATTTATCTTCGCTAAATCCGATTATACCGCCGTGTTCTACAAAATTTTCCATTGAACTTACAGTGACCACGGGGTAACCGTCGAGGCGACTCATAATGGCTCCAACCTTATCCTGTAAAGAGTCACCAAAATAGATAATATGACATTTTTGTGAGTCGACCTCAGAAGTCTCGGCCACAAGTTTTTTGACCACCAGCTTATGACCTTTAACCACAGTTCCGACGACCGGAATTAAGGCCTCAAATATCTCCTGGCTCGCCATAACCCCAATCGTAATTTGCCCTGCTTCATTTTGACCTTTACCAGCCCTATTGGGCAAGACCTCTTCCGGCCAATCGATAAAGGAGATAAGTTTGTAGATCAAACCGGCTTTAACCTGGATACTGCGTGTCGATTCTGCAAAAACCACCGGCGGCACCAAGAGCGCAAAACCTAAAAGTAACCCCAATCCACAAATCAACAAACTTGACACCGAGACTTGCAAATGCAAACGAAGTAAAATTAATCGCAAAATTTGCGTCGGTTTTTTATAATAACTGTTTTCCATAAATCATTCCAAAAAACGATATTTAAGCATTAAACCTAAAGCGGCAGCCTCAGAGCGATAATCAGAGCCGCGCTCTATATAATTCCTTTTGTTTATATCCTTATCAATCCAACCGAGAATATTGTAGGCATCAAAACGTAGGGTCAGGGATTCCCAGGGTTGATATTCAACCCCTAAATCGAGATAACAGTTCGGGCGAAAGGCCTTGCTGTAACCGGGGTCTGACAGTCCCAACCAGGGAACGACCAGATTTTCATTGTTGTATTCAGTCTGATCTTCTGCCCCGGGAAAACCCCAATATATTTGACAATTACTATTGATTTTCCACTGCGGATTCAGCGTATAACTGATATGTAATTTTGAAATATGATTAGACCAACTACTCAAATCATCCCCATAACCATAGGGCTCAGCCGACCAGGGTTGTACAATCTGCACATCGGCAAGATCGAAAGAGAGCATTTTAGTATAGGAGTGTGAAAGCGTCAAAAAAAGCCCCTCACTCTGGTAACACAGCTCCAGCTCCAGCCCCCAGGCATCATACTCGCCCACCTGATCATTACGCTGCGAAGAAGGGTTACGAGCTACAAGCTCGATATTTTCATAAAAAAGCGAACCGGCAAACCAGAGATGATCATTCTGTTGACGTTCATAGCGCAACTCGCAAGATTGTATCTGCTCATCTTCGGCATTACTGCCATCAGCTAAATATTGCCCCCGCAACTCATCATCGCCGCTGCGACGTACCGACTGACTGACAATAAATTTTGCCGTATCCCTATCCGTCGGCATAAAAACCAGAGCGACTCTTGGTGAAACCAACCAATCCGAATAGGTGTGATCATCAAAACGGCAGCCAGCAAAGAGCGTCCAGTAAGGATTGATACTCCATTGATATTCACTCGCAACCGACCAAGTATCGGTTGACCAACGATGCACCCGCCCCTGAACATTAGTTGTCGCCGGTTCATGGGGAAAACCGATACTTTCTAAACCAAAAATCTCATGCGACCAAGCTAAACTTAAAGCAAGAAAATGGCTGTCAGAAGGTCGCCAACGACCCATAATCTCGGCAAAATATTCATCTTCTCGTGAACTCCTGGTTTCATGCCAAGAGCGCTGGGCAAAAAATAGTGGATCATCTGAAGGCCCGATATCCTCAAAATCAAACAGGTCATAACTTAAGGCCAGAACAATATCGAGATCAGAATTTACCTGATAATCATAATCGGCAAAAAGAGTCAGTTGCTGATAAGCAAATTGACGCCCAGAAAATTCATCTACTGACCACCCATACGGCATCCCGCCAATCGGCGGGTTATCCATAGCCCCACGCGGCAATAACGTCTTACTACCTCCAGAGGTATATCTCGTCCAAGCCGTAAAGGGCCCATTATCATACTGGACATGTAGTTTATGCTTGAGTTCAGAGCGACTGGAACGGTGGTCATCGTTAATTTTAAAGGGTACCGAATGCCCCGATTTGACCTCGAATTCATCGCCCATAGTTTTAAAGCTCTTCCCCAAAACATAAGGTGAATCGTCTTGATCCGCACCACTGTAATCACTTAATCCGTAATCGATAAAAAGACCTGAACCATCTTTAAAACTATGCCCATAACGCATTTCTACAGAACTAAAACGCTCGACTGCCCCCTGACGCAAGGTCACATCAAAACCGGAAAAACTCAAACCACTGTAAGTAACAATATTAATGACTCCGGCCACAGCTCCAGGGCCATAAATAACCGACCCCGGCCCGCGCACAACATCGACATGATGAATATCTCCAAGCATGGGCAAATCCCGTTCACTAAAGGCCCCGGAACGTAGACGATGGTTCATAACCCGATGATTAACCAACAAAAGAATTTTATCATTATGATCGCCGATCACGCCCCGCATCCCGATCGCTGGCGGATCGAAATGGTTGCGCATCATCTGAAAATTGGGCACAAATATCTCCAGCACCTTATCCAGACTACGAGCCCCTGACGCTTGAATCATCTCTTGCGTAATCATCGTCACCGCAGCTGGCCCCTGGCGCCAGGTCGTCGGCGTCAAGGTTGCCACATTGCTGACTCTAACCTCCAACAACTCTTCAAGAGAGAGGTCAAAAAGTGCCTCTTTATCTTCTGATTTCGACCCGGCAAACAGGGTTGCCGGTTGCACTAAAAAAATAGAGAGGAACAAGAACAATAGAAAAATGTTACACTTAGTCTTTTTTATAATTCGCATAAACACCACGACCATCAAATTCTTTAACAAGTTTTTCATAGGCTTCGACAGCTGAATCGTCCAAACAATCTCTGTAATATTTTGCAAAGGACAATCTCCTCTGTTTTATGACAATGTTTATTCTTTCGTAACTGTTCAGGTTCTGTCTCAAAACTGTCGGGATTGGGGTCATTGCTGGTACAAGGTGCGCTAGCACCCCAGCTTTGACCCCGTTTATGAGAGCGAAGCAAAGTTCGACTCTACCCGCAGTAACTTAACGTAGATAAATTATGGGT
>DAOVTG010000099.1 GCA_030633185.1 Deltaproteobacteria bacterium | reverse complement strand
TGCTTAAGGCCCGGCCCGATATCCTGGCTCACAATTTGGAGACGGTTCCCAGACTTTGTCCGGAGGTCCGTTCTGATGCCAATTCTCAGCGTTCTCTTGCTCTTTTTCAGCGTGCCGCAAAAAACCGATCCGGCATTTTGGTAAAATCGGGCATTATGGTTGGCCTCGGCGAAACTGTCGATGAGGTCGGTCAGCTGATGTCCGATCTGGTTGCTGCCGGTTGTCAATCCTTTACGTTGGGGCAATATCTAAGCCCTGAAACTAAAGCTTTTCCCGTAACTGAATATATTACACCGCCGATGTTTGAGAACTATCAAACAATGGCTGAAACGGCTGGTTTTGCGACTGTTATGTGCGGTCCATTAGTCAGGTCGTCTTATTATTCTGCTTAAAGGAGCAATATCGTGGTTGAAAAATCTTATGATTTAGTGGTTGTTGGTGGTGGTCCCGGAGGCTATGTCGCAGCTATTCGAGGGGCGCAATTGGGTCTGAAAACTGCTCTAGTTGAGCGTGAACATCTTGGCGGTATCTGTCTTAATTGGGGCTGTATCCCGACTAAAGCACTGCTGCGTAGTGCCGAAGTCTATCGTTTGATGAAAACTTCTGCCGATTTTGGATTGACCGCGGAAAAGGTTGCCGTCGATCTTGAGGCGATTGTTAAGCGTTCTCGCGGCGTCTCCGCGCAGTTGCAGGGCGGGGTCGAATATTTGTTGAAAAAGAATGGCGTCACCGTAATCGAAGGAGAGGCTTCTCTCGCCGGCGGCGGCAGCTTGAAGATTACGGCGGAGAGTGGCAGCGATGAGATCTCAGCTAAACACATCATTTTGGCGACCGGGGCTCGGCCCCTGCAGATTAAAGGTCTGGAGGCCGATGGTGAGTTGATCTGGACCTATAAAGAAGCCCTGGTGCCGACTCAGCTTCCCGAACGCTTATTGATTGTCGGTGGCGGCGCTATCGGTCTTGAATTTGCCAGTTTTTATAATGAATTAGGCAGCCAGGTGACACTGGTTGAGGCATTGCCTCAAATTTTGCCGGCCGGAGATGTGGAAATTTCCGGGATGCTGCGCGAAGAACTTGAAAATCAAGGGATTAAGATTGCTACCTCAACCTACCTGCGTGAGATGGATAAGCAGGGAGATTTCGTTGCGGTCACACTGGAGACCGATGGACAAACCCGTCAGGAGAGTTTCGACCGGGTTCTGTTGGCTATGGGTGTGGTTGGCAATGTTGAAGATATCGGGCTGGAAAACACCAAGGTCAAGGTTGAGCGGGGTGTCATCCAGGTCGATAAATGGCTGTGCACCGATGAACCCGGCGTTTATGCGATTGGTGATGTTGTCGGGGCTCCCTGTCTGGCCCACAAAGCCAGTCATGAGGGATGCATCTGTGTCGAAAAGATTGCCGGTGCAAAATCAGTTCACCCTCTGGAATTGAATAGGATTCCTTACTGTACCTACACGCATCCTCAGGTGGCAACGATCGGTTTGACGGAAGATCAAGCTCAAGAACAGGGCTACAAAATCAAGGTTGGCCGCTTTCCTTTTGCCGCCAACGGTAAGGCAATTGCTCTCGGTGAAGCCGCCGGGATGATTAAGACTATTTTTGATGATGAGCGAGGTGAACTCTTGGGTGCCCATATGATTGGGGCCGAAGTTACGGAGCTGATCCAGGGTTACAGCATTGCCATGAACCTTGAGACCACCGAAGAAGAGTTAATGCACAACATTTTTGCCCATCCGACTCTGTCTGAGATGATGCATGAATCGGTGCTCGCAGCTTTTGACAAGGCAATTCACGTTTGATGAATTCGTAAAAAGTTATGGAATGGCTAAGTAAAAATTTCGATAGACAAGATGTTGTGTTTTTCCAGGCGCGAGACCATACAGGTAGTATGTTGAGTGTCTGGAAAAACACAACAACGCTGGATATCGGGACTTTTTACGACGCCATCACGTTTAAGGAAAGGGAATTTTATAATGGCTAGAATAAAAAAGGCTTTAGTTACCGGGGCCGCCGGTGGAATTGGTAGTGAAATTTGTGTGCGGTTAGCCCTTAAAGGTGTCTCTTTAGTGGTTTGTGATATCAATCAGGCGGGGCTTGATGCTCTGGTTGCTAAACTGGGTTCGAATCCGGTCGATACCTTTGTCGCTGATGTGGTGGATCATGAAGGGCTGGAAAAGACATTACTAGAGGTTGCCGCAAAACACCCGGATATTGATCTTCTGGTGCTTAACGCCGGGATCGATAAGCCCCAACGGGCGGAGAAGTTTGATTGGCGGTTGGGTAAACTCCATTTCGATATAAACACTACGGCCAACTATGTATTTCTGTCGGTTTTTATCCCTCGATTTATTAAACAGGGCGGGGGTCACGTTACCACTTTAATTAGTCTGGGCGGGTTGCTCGGCTGCCCTTATGAACACGCCTACAATGGCAGTAAGGCGGCTTTGCGGATGATCATCGACGGCTATCGGGCGGAACTTGTGGATCGTAATATTACCTTTACCTCGGTTCTGCCCGGTTACATCAAAACGCCGATGGCGGTTGATAACGCCTTTAACGTTAAATCCTACATGACTGTCGAGTATGCCGCAGAAAAAATTGTCAATGGGACTATGCAACGGGTTCCCTATCTAAAATTTCCATTTATGTCTTGGTTTCAGATTGTTTTGCTTAATCTGCTGCCCTTGGGGTTGCGGCACAAAATGCTCAGAAAAGAGATGGATCAAAAGTTTTAAATCCTAAATAAAAGTGGGGAATGGCTGAGATAATGACACCAAAAAAAGTTTTTATAACTGGAGCTAACGGTTTTATCGCGCGCTCTCTGGCAATAAAATACCGGGAGTTAGGTGCGGATGTGTGCGGTATCGACTTTGTTGAGAATCCCGAGTGGGGTGTTGTCGTCGGCGATCTGCTTAATCCTGATAGCTGGAAAGAGATCCTTGTCGGGGTTGATCTGGTTATCCATTGTGCAGCGCTGGTCTCAAATACCGCGTCCATGGATGATGCCTGGCGGGTTAACGTTCTCGGAACCAAGTTGGTACTCGATGCTGCCGACGCTGCCGGAGTAAAGCGCTTTGTTCATGTCTCCAGTGGTGGTGTTTACGGGTTTGAGTATGTCGACCTGCAAGGTGAAGAGACCCCCTTGCGCCCGATCAATCACCCCTATGTCGATACTAAAATCGCCGCCGAGCATCTGGTCTTGGCGGCCCATATTTGTCGGGAGATCGATTGTACCATAGTTCGCCCCGCCGATATCTATGGTCCCGGTTCTCGACCCTGGGTTGTACTGCCGCTTGAGATGATTAAAGCGGGAAAATTTCTGCTGCCTAAAAACGGACGCGGGATCTTTTCTCCATTATATATAGACGACCTAGTCGACGGCATAATCCTCGCGGGTGGTCACGAGCAGGGCAAAGGGCAGATTTTTAATCTCTGTAGCGATGAAATGCTGACCTGTGTAGAATATTTCTCCTATCATGCCCGCTGGGCCGGTAAAGAGAAAGTATCGTGTATTCCTACCTCTATAGCCAACTGTTTGGCTGATCTGGTCGGAGGACTTACTCGTCTTACGGGTAAACCTTCGGAGTTGGGCCGCAACACGATGATGATGCTGGCGCGAAATAACGGTTTAAAAAATGATAAGGCCAAGCGTTTGCTGGGTTTTGCTCCCCAGGTTAAACTAGAAGAGGGGATGCGCAAAGTGGAAGTTTGGCTACGTGAATCTCAGCTTATAGAGTGATCTTTGCAAAGGTTTTAAATGTCCGGCGGTGATATGTTTATTTTATTTGCTTGACAAAATGCAAATCATGTTTTATTTGTTGAGGAAACAATGTTTCTCTAACATATATACCGTAACCCTATTAACGATAAATAAGACTGTATTAATAGTATATTAGTATATTGCAAATTGTATAACATTAGTTGAGAGTTATAGTATGGTTTTTGACAAGCTGTTAAATGGTTATTCTTGACAGGGAGATAGTCAGCGTAGGGTAACCGCTGGCGGCTTGCAAATAGGCAGGGTTATTAGAGATCATCTAGATTTCTATTTTATGATTGCAAAATTAACCAAGGAGCGAGGGGTGAGGAATGAAGAGTGACGGGGTTCAGCAAAGGTTTATCTGTAGGCATAGGTTATGGTTGTCTATGCTAGGTGTTGGTTTATTTAGTTTCCTGTTGTTGTTTTCGCAGGTTGTGCCGGTTCAGGCGTTTCAGTTTGACTTAGGGGTTGCCCAGGGAACATTTGATACAGCGGTTTCCTATGGTGCCGCCTTTCGTGTTGAAAAACGCGATTCGGATCTAGTTGGTATCAGTAATGGCGGTAATGCGCGAACCGTGAATATCGATGACGGTAACCTGAATTATGATCGAGGTCTTTTCAGTAACGTTTTCAAAGTAACCAGTGAATTGGATCTCTATCGTGAAAATTATGGTATCTTCCTGCGTGGTACAGCTTTTTACGACTATGAAAATGATCATGAAGATCGGGAAAGAACCGAGCTCACAAGTGACACCAAGGAGCTTGTTGGTTCCGACATTAAAATGCTCGACTACTTTGCCTGGTACGCTTTTGATGTCGGCCCCGTGCCGGTTCAGGTTCGGGTCGGTGATCAGGTTGTCAGTTGGGGAGAGAGTACTTTTATCCAGAACAGTATCAATGCCATTAATCCGGTTGATGTCTCGGCTATCCGTCTGCCCGGGGCAGAGTTAAAGGAAGCCCTGATGCCGGAAGGGATGGTTTGGATCTCGGCCGGACTGACCGATAATCTCACGATTGAAGCTCTCTACCTCTATGACTGGGAGGAGACCATCATCGATCCGCTGGGCAGCTATTTTGCCAGCAATGATTATGCTCCGACCAGCGGAACCACATTGACTATTGGTGATGGTATGGTTCCAGAAGGCGCTTTTCCCTATGCCATTAGCAGAACAAAGACCCAGGATGCTTCCTCAACAGGTCAATTTGGAGTCGCGGCTCGTCTTTTCGTAGAGCAACTTAATAACACTGAATTCGGCTTGTTCTACCTGAACTATCATAGTCGTCTCCCGAGTATTAGTGGTGTGAAAACCACAGTTCCTGGCGTCCCGGCATTTGCCGGCTATTTTACCGAGTATGTTGAAGACATCCAACTGATCGGGGTCAGCTTTTCGACCGAAGTTGCCGGTTGCGCGATACAGGGTGAATTCTCTCACCGTCTTGATGTGCCATTACAGATCGATGATGCTGAAATTTTGAAAAAAGCGATCGGCGCTCCCAGTCAAATTGAAGGGACTTTTGCTCCTGGAGAAGCCATAGATGGTTATGAGAAGCTTGATGTCAGTCAATTTCAGATGACCGCAACCCAACTCACAGGGCCAATTCTCGGTGCCAGTCAGGGGGTTCTTCTCTGTGAAGTCGGAATGACCTATGTCCATGATATGCCGGACGAAGATGAGCTTAAATTTGATACTCCGGGCAAGAAAACAAATGGCGATGAGCGCTACGCTGATGATTTTTCCTGGGGTTATCGGGCTCTGGCCCAACTCACCTACCTGAATGCTATTGGTGGCATAGCCCTAATGCCCCGAATTGCCTGGAAGCATGATGTTTGTGGTGACTCACCTGGTCCTGGCGGTAATTTTATGGATAATCGCAAGGCGATCACGTTCGGTCTTAACGCAACCTATCAGGATTGGGCGACCGATCTCAGTTACACGAACTTCTTTGGGGCCGGTGATTTTAATAAGATTCATGATCGCGATATGGCTGCCTTTAATATTAAGTACTCATTTTAACTAAAACAATAAGGAGAATATGGTTATGTACAGAAAACTATCTATAACCCTGGTTGTCGGTCTCTTGTCGATGGCTTTCGCTTGCACTGGGTGGACTGCGGCAACCCCGGAAGAGGTCAGTCGTTTAGGTAAAGACTTAACCCCGATCGGGGCCGAAAAGGCCGGTAATAAAGCTGGTACTATACCTGCTTGGGACGGTGGGATTACGACACCACCGGCTGGTTACGAAAAAGGGAAGAAACCTATTGATCCCTATGCTGACGACAAAGTTCTTTTTACGATTGATGCTGCCAATATGGATAAGTACGCTGATCAGTTGACTGATGGCTATAAGGCGCTGATGAAGACTTATCCGACCTTTAAGATGAAGGTCTATCCGACCCATCGCAGTGCCTCAATGCCGCAACGAATCTATGACGCGACCAAGCGTATTGGTGCAACCGCGGAACTGGTTGAGGGGGGGAATGGAGTTATAAATGCGGGTGAAGGTTTTCCTTTTCCGATTCCGGAAAATGGTATTGAGGTTGTCTGGAATCATCTTTTGCGTTGGCGGGTTGATCAGGTTGATCGCAAGTACGTTGCGGCTCCGGTTATGGCCAACGGCAGTTATGTCGGTGTCCATATGCGCCAGAAAATCGATTTTAACTACAGCCATGCCGGGCAGACCGATGCGACTTTGGACAATAAAGTTTTGTTCTACCTTGAAACTGTTACCGCGCCGGCCCGGAATGCCGGTCGCATACTCTTGGTTCATGATACCCTCGACCAGGAGAAAGAACACCGTGGGGCCTGGACCTATAATCCTGGGCAGCGCCGGGTTCGGCGAGCTCCCCATGTCGCTTTTGATAATCCCGGTATCGCCATGGACGGCCTTTTTACTTCCGATCAGACCGATATGTATAACGGCAGTCCCCAACGCTATAACTGGGAGTTGGCCGGTAAACAAGAGATGTATGTTCCTTATAACTGTTACAAACTTGGCAGCGAAAGCTTGGAATACTCGGATATTATCAAGCCAAACCACATGAGCTGTGAGGATGTGCGCTATGAACTGCACCGGGTTTGGAAAGTCGTAGGTACCCTCAAAGAGGGCACCCGCCACATCTACAAAAAGCGGGTCTTCTATATTGATGAGGACTCCTGGAACCTAATCGCCGCCGATTACTATGATAAACGTGATCAACTTTGGCGGGTTCATATATCGCATACGGTTAACTACTATGATGTTAAGACCATTTGGACGCTGTCTGATGTCTCTTATGATCTCGAGAATGGCCGTTACGGTATCCAATATCTTAGTAACGACAAACCTATGTGGAAATTCAACGAAGATGCCGGCCTTGAATCTAAAATTTTCACAGTTAATTCACTCAGACGTTCCGGACGCCGTTAAATATCTTTAAAATCGTAACTATTCAGATTCTGTATCAAAACTGCCGGGATTGGGGTCATTGCTGGTACAAGGTGCGCTAGCACCCCAGCTTTGACCCCGTTTATGAGAGCGAAGCAAAGTGTGCCGCTATTTAATGTAACTTTATGGTGGGCACCTGAATAGTTACTTAAAATCTAACGAACGGGCGCATAGATTCGCCAGTTCGTTAGATGCCCCGGAAACAGAATAATAGAAAAACAGGAATGAAATTATGAAATTTTCTTATATAAGATCCAAAGTTATCTCTTTCAGCGGTCAGCAAAGGTTTTTTAGATACTTGTTCTCGATGTTGGTTTTGCTACTTGTTTGCAGTATCATCTCTCCTGTTTTTGCAACTCCTGTAAACAGTGAGTATCTTCCTTTCGTCAAAAAGTCCTTAATGCTCGATGTCGCGGCCGTCGATGAGTTTGTTGCCGCCGTCGGCGAGCAGGGTTTTGTTCTGTTATCCAGTGATACCGGTAAGAGCTGGACTCAGGCCGAGGTGCCGGTTCAAGTGGCCCTGACCGGAGTCTATTTTCACAATGCTAAACTTGGTTGGGCGGTTGGCTACGACCATGTCATTATCCGAACCCGGGACGGCGGAAAAAGCTGGGTGCGTCTTTACGATGATATCGAGGCCGGTGGCCCGCTAATGGATGTCTTTTTTCTCGATGCCGAAAATGGTTTTGCAATCGGTACCTATGGAGTTTTTCTGAAGACGACCGATGGCGGCGATAGCTGGAAGGCCGGGATGCTGAATCTGGTTAGTGCACCTGGCGCTGGTGCCGGTGGAGAAGAAGAGTATGCCGATTATCACCTCAACCAAATAGCTAGATCTAGCAGTGGCAAACTCTATATTGTGGCTGAGATGGGCCATATGTATCGTTCCGATGATAATGGTCTCAGTTGGGTGGCGTTGTCATCACCTTATGTCGGATCATTTTTCGGTGTTCTCCCCCTCGAAGGGGAGTCATTACTGATGTTTGGTTTGCGCGGTAACCTGTTTCGTTCGCATGATTCCGGTGTGAGTTGGCTCAAAGTGGAGTCTAAAACTAAGGCGCTACTCAGCTCTGGAGTCCGTCTTGAGGATGGCACGATCCTGGTCTGTGGCAACCGTGGTGTGGTTCTGATAAGCCAGGACAGTGGCCACAGTTTCAAGGTTCAACGGTTACCGTCACGTAAAGGGATTTCATCATCTGTGCTTGCGGATGATGGCTCCCTGATTTTTGTCGGCGTTTTTGGTGTGAAAAAAATTACCCGCAGTGATTTGGCCTTATCAAAGTAGCCAACCCTATTTATTTCAAGGAAAGGTAAGATGAAAAAAATTATTTTATGGTTGGAGAATTTGATTTTCGGTCATCGGAAATTCTTTCTCTGCACTTTTCTCCTCATGACGATCTT
>DAOVTG010000143.1 GCA_030633185.1 Deltaproteobacteria bacterium | reverse complement strand
CGGGGCTGGAGAGTGCTTTTAATATCTCCGATCTGAAGATAGATTTTTGCTGTTTTTGCGGTTATCTCCGGTGTCATATCGGGTGTTCGCGGTGCTTCAGTAATGACTTGAATTAAATCAGGAATACCGATTCCGGGCAAAAATATTTCATTGTCGTCGGACTGGTTAAAAAAATGTCCCGGCAGTGATAAAATATTATCAACCAGTAAAACCGGTTGGTATAGATAGCGTGAGGCGGCAATATCCGCTTGGCTTATTTGTTGTAAGCAATCAATTGTTTCGGCGAAACGATCCTTTAGCTGTTGGCTCTTGCCTGAATCATCATCTGCTGCGAGGTTACAGATCTTGTTTTGGGATTTGAGGTGGGATATGATCTCCGCTTCAAATTGCCGCCCTCGCTCTAAGCGCTGGGCGGTTAGTGCATGATCTCGATCAGATTGTTTACTGCGCGGCTGATCCGATTCGGGCAGAAATTTGCAGCAGAACCGGCGGCGGCATTGTTGATAACAGAAATACTCACCAATCATAGTTCCGGTTAGAGCCCGGATTTGATAATGCAGATTTTTCCGCAAATGTGGAGTTGGTAAAGAGCTGTTTTTGCGGCGATTTTTCTCCCACACCAGCAATGGTTCAACTTGGTTCGGGAGATCAATTAACCGTGCCCTCTTTTTTGCGCTATGGGGCTGCTGGTCAAGGTTTGCCGGGTCGCCGGCAACGATTTCGGATGAACAATCCCGGCAGCGGTTGAAAAAATCGATTACCCGATAATCCCGGATAAAACTGTTAAGTTCCTGTAAAATCAGCGAGTTTGGCAGTGTAGTACAAAATGCGTTAAGCGGGAACAGCGATCGCATTACTTTGAAATGACGCTTAAGCCATTGACTAAAGTCTTCGTCGGTCAGGGGCAGGCGAAGTTTTTCAAATTTAATTTGATGGGAGCAGAAGATGCCGATTTCATCGGAGACGACGCTGAGATTCTCAATCTTTTCGGCATAAAATTCCTTGATACTCCAGGCCAGAATCAGGTTGCCGATGGAGCCGATAAAGGTTCGATAATAATATGTGCCACTCTCTTCGCGAACGACCTCAATACCGTTATCCAGTCGTACCGCCCTCATATCAGTCGCCAATTCCAGGCGCAAAAGTTTACGGGTTCGGGAGAAGAGACCGAGATCTGCCTGACGCTCTTTATCGGGAGAGGATTTTAAAACTATGCGCATGGCTTGCGCGACTTCGTAAGAGACTTGACCTCCCAGCCCCAGCCAGGAGAGTTCTTTGGCCTCTTGCTGAGTTGGTTCAGCCTTGACCTTTTTACATTCACCCTCATCAATCGATAAAATACGTAAACGCCGGCCAGCCAGGAGAACACAATCACCCGGCTCAAATTGTCTGACAATTGATTTAGGGATATCGGCTACCGAATCATTGCCGACCTCAAGCCGGTACTCCTCTTCATTTTCCGGAAAATTGCTCCAGATGCGATGCTCGACCAAGGCATCCCAATAAAACCAGCCGCCATCATAAAGACCTTTGACTGCCGCCTTTTTCAACCATTTTTTCTTGATTAGAGAGTTGAAAATATCTTGCAGCGGCAAATTTTGCTCTAAATCGTCTGATAACTCTCTATCGGCTTCCGGAAAACCTGAAAAAAGTTTTTGTAATGCCCCGAGCGAGAGCCGCTTTTTTTCGTAGAGACACGAGATAATCTGTTGACTTAAAACGCTGGGCAAAACTTTGGCGAGCGGGGCTTCGACTTTGCCCTCGCCAGCCAGATGCAGCAGGGCCAAAAAACGAAGCAGTTGTTTGCCCGCTCGCGGGCCTTGGCAAATCCCCCAGAAGTGAATTGTCTTCCGGCGTCGATTCGAGCGCCCAATCCGTTGCAGAAAAGCTGAAACCGAGTCCGGCGGTTCGAAAAGCAGTACCGCATCAACGTCGCCAACATCAATCCCCAGTTCCAGAGTGCTGGTGGCGACACAGAGCGATCGACTTTGACTGCGAAAACGTTGCTCAACATTGAGCCGTTCTTTGGCATTAAGATTGGAGTAATGAAGTTCCGCTACGCCCTGGAATTGGCCTTGCCCGTTTAAAAGGGTGAAAATTTTATCGCAGCGCCCCCGGCTATTAGCAAAAATCAGGATTTTTTGATATTTCCACTCCCGAGAGAGGTCTCCGACCAGGTTGACCAAGTCGCTTTCATCATTTTTCAAATGCAGCAAACGGGGTAGAATCCGGCGACTGACACTGTCGGTTAAAAGTTTGAAGTCCGGCTTGAAATTAAAAAACCGGGCCACCGTATCGGGATCGGCGATGGTTGCTGAAAGGGCAATTTTTTGCAGAGTTTTACCGGTACGCTGTTCCAACCTGTGCAAGAGATAAACCAGTTGCTGGCCCCGGTATTGGTGGACAAATGGGTGAACTTCATCAATAATAACCGTGCGCACCCGCAAAAGAAAAGCCTGGAGCTCCAGGTTGGCACTGCCGAGCATCACATCCAGAGATTCCGGGGTTGTCAACATAAGATCAGGGCAACCGCCGCCATTAGATTTTACATCTCCGGTGCGAATTGCGAAGTTTAAGCCTAAACGTTCGCTTAAAAGAGTGGCAAACCGCCGCCGCAGATCAAAAGCCAAGGCCCGGGTCGGAACAATATAGATAATCGTTTCCGACAATCCGGAACTGATTATTCTCTCAAGAGAGGGGGCGAGCACGGCCTCGGTTTTGCCGGAACCGGTAGCCGCTTGAATAATCAGGTCACGATTTGCTAAAACCGGCCCGATCGCCTGTTCCTGAATCGGATGCAAACCGGAAAAAGCCCCATAAAAGGCTCTGAATGTATTGGGAAGTTGAAGCAGAGACTGATTCGCCATGGAAACCTTAATACAGGAAACCAAATAGCCAGAGTGGGATTGAGGTGGAGGTTGCCTGGAGTTGATCGTCTCTAACTAAAAAAGCCGGGTCTGTGGTTTTTTTCAATTGTTTGTTCTTCTTGTCGGCGCCACCAATTTCAAAAATGGTATCACGACACTGATAATCACCAATATTTTTGCTGTAACGAACAGTCTCACCACAATTTTGCAGCATTGTGATAAAAAAAAGCTCGCGCAATGTGCCTTGGTTTACAGGGTACCCTAATGTTGCCGTCACTCCATATAAAAGGCTGGTGTTGTCAATAAAAACTTTTGCTGGTTTTCTTATAAGAGCAGCCCCTTTTTTATCAGCGAAAACCATGCGTACCAGACCCGTCTCTTGAAGAATGTTCAGGTAATGCATCGCTGTCTTACTGTCAATCGAGAGACTTTTAGCCAAATTATAAGCATTTATCTCTCCCGGCGGGATTGTGCATAAATAATGTAATATCTGTTTGAAAATATGCAGGTTTGCAGTTTTCAATCGATAATAGACCGCGATATCTTCAAAAATTGTCTTTTCAATAATATTGTTAATTTTTTCGTAATAGAGCTCTTTTGCTTCAAAAATGAAAGGATAGTAAGCTGTTTTGAGGTATTCCTGAAAATGTCCTTTAAGCCGGGGTGTTTTGCCGATTTCCGCAGATAATTGTTTCCGGTTAAGGATAATTGTGTTCAGATCCAACGCCTGAAATTCCGTCCCCGTGGTAAAATTTAAATATTCTCTAAAGGACATACCATGTAACTTATACATAATCGCCCGGCGAGATAGATCGTAGGATCCTTTGATGATATCCATACTTGAGCTTCCGGAAAACACGACGGTTACATCTGGAAACGAGTCATATACATTTTTTAGTTCTTGGTTCCAACGCTCATATTTATGGGCTTCATCAATGAAAAAAAGTTTAATATCTTCTGTTTCATACTGTTCTCGAATGAAATCAAAAAGAGTCGTATTGCTAAAATAGATATTGTCAGCTGACACATAAAAAGTAGAATGAATATTCAGATTTTCCTTGATATATTGGAGTAAAAGAGTCGTTTTGCCTGAGCCTCTGGGGCCCGCCAGGCCAATAAGGCGGTTGGATAATTTAAATGCTGGATATAGATAACGTTTACTCTCTATATCTAACGTATCTACAAGGCGGTGAAAAATTGATCGCAAAACTTCGGGCACATTTAGTCTCCACTTTCTATCTTTGACTATTGCAATATTTAGAATACACTCTTAATTTAAGCAAGATAACATAGAGTTTATTCTCGGTCAAGCGTAAATATTACGACGCCATCAATCGATAATATCTTCCCACATCCCATTTTGATGCAACCACATCGGATCAGCATTTTGTTGAATAAATTCGTCAACCTCTATGCCATCGATTGTCGGAGGTCTTTTTATCCTGACTTGTTTTCCATTCATGAAAACCCACATATATTTCTTTTGCCTTTCTGCTTTTGCCTCTTTTTTAGCCCGTTTTTGTGCGGGCGTAAGCTTCTTTTTCTCTTTTGCCATTTTTTACCTCTTATTGCCCCTCTAAAACTATTTTTTGCTGATCTAGATCCAATTGCCGGATCAAGGCTTTTATTTTAAAACGGGCTTCCTGGCCTCGGGTGTCGGTCAAGATTTTTGCTGTTTTTTTCCGGGTTTCGGATACGGATGGTTGCCAATTATAGGCTTTGGCGTGCAGATAGGTAAGTTTTTCGGTAATCATTACCCATTCGGAGGCCGAAAGGTCGTTGAGACGATAGAGGGTTAAAGATTGCCAGGCATCGGCGTAATTTGTCGCAAAATAGGGGGCTTCCGGTTGGTTGCGCAGTCCGATTCGGGCATAATCTTCTCTTTGGACCTGCATGAAAAAGTCATCGGTGAAAGCAAAGATCGGATAAAGTCCGGGATGAGGGGAGTCGGGGAAAAGCAGGCGGTTGAGTACGGCATAACTTTTTCTGCGAATATTAACCCCGCGTTGGACAATCGATTCACCTTCGTCAAACAGTAGCACCCAACCCTTAAACCCAACATTGCGAAACATTTCGGCCAAACTGCAGACCATCTGGAAGTAGGGTTCCCAGCCTTTGCAGGTCAGAGAGGCCTCTTTATAAAATGAGACCTCGCGATATCTCAAAGCCTGGCGCAGACGAGGCAGCGATAGAGGGTTACCATTTAAAGCGTTGGCCAGCAGCCAGGGAAACTCTCGGGGAAGGAAATTAAGATGCTGTTTCAAACCTTTTTGCCGTTGAGAAAGCAGCATGTTTTCCTGCACCAGAGCCGTTAAAATAGTTTTAAAGAGGTGCGGCATAGATTCCGGAAGAATCTCCAGCCGCCCGTCCGGTTGGCTTTTCTCAACTATTTTTTGCTCTAAAGCCCAGTTTTTCCACCATTTCACCAAAGATAGGGATTTATCCGGAAAACTAATTCGACTGAGCAGCGCCTGATAAACCTGACGAAAATCATGAAACGGAATTTCCCGGGGATCGAGATCGATCTGACTGGTAACAAAACCCTGATCCAGGGCTCGTTGATTAATATAGGCCAGGCTATGAGATTTGCCCTGACCATAAGAGCCGCAGAGACAAAGATGAGGCGACCGGTTTTCGTCAAGCAATTGAACCCCGGCATCGAAGGTCTTGTTCAACTGCGTCTCATGGGCCGTTAGCAAGCGCACCCCAAAAGGGTCAAAGAGTCCTTCCCGCAACCGTTCTACAGTCTTTCGTAATTTAAAGTTTGTGGCTGAGTTCAGGTTTTCATTAAACTCATGCATCGCCATCGTCATGACTTAATTGTCCCAACTCGGCTCTAATTTTTCAACTTTCTCTTGTTCCATCTCTTGCTGGCTGACAACGATATGTTCAGCCAGATCGAGATTCTCAATCGGGGTTTCACCCTGTTCCGCTAAATCCAGAAGCCGGATGACCTGTTTGACAAAAAGCCGGACTTCACTCAAAAGTCCCATTTTCTGTTGATTTTCACAGAGTTCCAGCAAAATCTTGTCGGAAACCGAAGCTACGGCATCCCAACGATAAGCAATCTGGTGGATATGGCGTAAACGTTGTCCCAGAGTGACAAATTCCTCCTGTTTCAAAGGGGTTTGGTGGAGATCAACCAGAACGCCGCGATAATTTAGTATTTTCTTTCCGGTCGGCTTATCATCTTGCTCACCGATGGCTCGAACCCGGCTCCAGAGGGCATCGTATGATTTAAAGCCTTTCTCCGACAATAAAATATCGGGGATAATGGCGAAAAAGATATGAAAATATTCAGCCTGCTCGCTGTTGTCGATCAGGAGTCGCACATTTTCATAGGCGGCGTTACGAATTGAGGCGGACTGGGCGATAACCGTCTCTAACTCATCAAGCAACAAGACCAGACCTTTATAACCCTGGTCGCGCAGAAAACTGTTTAAAGAGTTGAGCATCAGCTTACTGTTGGTCTTGTTTACAACCTCAAAAATGGCAAATGGTTTAAGCTCTTTTTTAGTTGCTTTACCGGCCTCAAACCAATGCAGGAGAAGCTCTCGGGCATTGGTACGATCATCTTGAGATTCCTCTTCTGACAATGGTGTAAATCGATTTCTGAGCAAAGCGATAAGGGCATTGGCAAAATTT
>DAOVTG010000067.1 GCA_030633185.1 Deltaproteobacteria bacterium | reverse complement strand
TGATAAAAAACATCCACTCCAAGACCTCGATATAGGATTTTACAACTTTGTCATTTTGAGCCAGATCATTGGCGACGCTGGCATATTTCAAGAGGTTGCCGCTTAATCCGGCAAGATAAGGAATCAGAGCTCCAAGTTTGGCATGGTAATCACCCTTGGCACTATAAATAGTTTTAAAATCTTTAAATAAACGTCCTTGGAGATAAGATCTGAACCAGATTTGTCGCGATCGGGGTTTCTTGTTTTGGAGCTCGGGATAACCGCCATCAATCAAGCTTTGAGCCAGTTGTTCACGACTTAGCAAGGGCAGGTGGTCGGGTACGAATAGATGATCGGCAAGTAAAAAATCGATTACGTTAAAACCGGTGCCGATCTTTTCCGTAATCGATAATGGATAAAGCTCGACTCGGGCCATGTGCCCCGGCAGAGCTTCCTGGGTTTTGGCGGAACTGAAGATGTCAGCAGACCCGGCCAGAAAAAAACGACCCCGCTCATTGGGGGCTAAGAGATCAGAAGCCATCTTGACGGCTGTGACTAATTCCGGGGCATATTGAAACTCATCCAGAACCACGGATTGACCTGAAAAGCTCTCGATAAAACCATGCGGGTCTGTTTGAGCGGAAGAGAGGGCGGTCTGTTCATCCAACGAGACATACCGCATCCCCAGATCTTGGGCAATTTTACGAGCCAGAGTCGTTTTACCTGATTGTCTGGGGCCTGTCAGATACAGAATACGAAATTCCTGCAACAGTTCTTTAAGCAACTTTTCACTATAGCGTGTATACATTATCACCCATACTGTTTTACGAGAAAAACTTTTACATAATACGAGTTATAACACAGTATAATGCGAGTTTCAAGAAGCTAAGCCGAATATTTTAAATTGCATCCATGTACATCCGTCGCTGCCGCCCGAACCGGAGAGTTGAAAAAAGCAAAACAAATCAACAGAGCCAGCCAGCATACCTCAATCCGCTCTAAATTTTTAATATGAAATTCATGAACAATCCACCGGTTTTTACCATTAAGTCACGGGAGGGCTAAAACCATCAAACTTCAGCTGGAATAAAGACTTTCGAAAGCGGATCCTCCTTATAGTTTTCGGCCCGTTCCCGAACCCTCTCATGGATAGCTGTCAAATCCGCCTCAATAGCTTTTTCCGGACAGCAACGCATACAGTTAAAACAGAGAATACAATTATCGGCATAAACCGGATAGGGCTCAAGGGTCAGGGCTGCAACCGGACACTGGTCAACACACACGCCACACCCATTACAAAGATCCTTGTTCACCACCCGCTGCGGCAAAATTCCGCGGGCAATTTTCAAACTAAGTTTACGCATCTCAGCTGCAACCGCCTCAGGCTGATACGAAAGAGCCTGACCAGATAATCGCACAGGCTCAGGCCTTTGCAGATTACGTTCGATAACCGCGACCAGATTCTCAATCATGCGATCATCCGCAGAATCGGGACGGCCAGCACCCACCGGATTCTCCAACTCCCACATCAGGGAATGAACCGCCATCACCCTGGCCGCCCCAACCAGGCCATATTCGCGCGCCTTTAAGGCTTCACCCATTTCAGCCAGAGCGAGACCACTGGTCGCCCCTCCCCAAGTAACAAAGGGAACCGCATAAGCCTGCCGGTGTAACGGTAGACGGACAATAAAATCCATAACCAGCGGTAAAGCGTGAGAAGCATAGACCGGAGAGCCGATAAAAAGGCAGACCCGTTCCCTGGTTTCCTCAATTTCCCGCAGAGTCTCAGACAACTTCTCCTCTTCTTTACCAAGCTCACAAACAATCACTTGCCGTCCGTTACCGACAAGCCCTTTTTCTATAACTTCAGCAACCTGCCGGGTCGTTCCGGCCGGAGAACAATAAAAGACAAAGGTTTTATACATCATATCATCCTAAAGCGAGCGTTGCCCGCAAGTAAGTACTCTGATAAGGCACTAAATAATTTATGAAAATGTCACCAATCCAATAATATTATGCCAAACCAAAAACAGTCCCCCACATATAGGCCGGATAACCATCCATGTCCAGAAAATTTTATCACCGAAGAGGACGCCATTAATTGCAGTACTCTTAACCGCCTGCCATTCTGGGACGTATTATTCATGGTTACGGCCGAAAGTGCCCAATGCCCGACTTAGTGGAGCGAATACTTGATGGCGTCGTAAAAAGTTCCGATATCCGGCCATCGACCAGTTCCAGAACCTCGTCGGCAACTCTTTTCACTTGGGCCTGATCGTGCGAAACCATGAGCAGTGAACAATGCTTTTTAAGACTGAACAACAGGGTCTCGATTTCACGGGCCGCCTTTTCATCGAGAGAGGAGGTGGGTTCATCGAGAAGTAAAATTGCGGGCTCAAGAATCATGGCCCGGGCGATACAGAGACGCTGCTGCTGACCACCGGAGAGAGTGCGAGCATCATCTGGCAGGCGATCTTTGACTTCCGACCAGAGGAAAGCCTGTTTGAGGACGGTTTCAACTTTTGACCGAAGATACTCCTTCTTTTTAAAACCGGCCATCTGCAAAGGCAAAACCAGGTTTTTGTAAATACTCATGGGCAGCGGATTGGGGATCTGAAAGACCATGCCAACCTTTCTCCGCAACCAACTCAGAGATACGCCCCGATCATAGATATCAAGTTTTTCGTGATCGAGAAAAATACTTACCCGACCGCTCATTTTAGCCCCGTTGAGCTCTTCCCAGAGCCGATTTATGGTCATCAAAAAGGTTGATTTACCGGAACCAGAGGGCCCGGTAATAGCGGAGATGGCGTGCTCACGAAAGCCCACACTGATATGATCCAGGATTTGACGCTTTCCGTAATAGAAAGAGAGGTTTTCGGTTTCAATAATCTTTTTCATATCTAAATCAATAATAAAGCAGGCGTTGATGCCCTCGTAAAAAGTCACGGGATGGCTAAGTAAAAATTTCGACATACAAGATGTTGTGGTTTTTCAGGCGCGAGACCATACATATAGTATGTCGAGTGCCTGAAAAACCACAACAGCGCAGTAGATCGGACTTTTTACTTAGCCATCAGGCGTTTGCTAACCTTTTTTCGAACCAGGCCAGCCAAAGTAAAAAGCAGGGCGCAGAGGATCAGGAGAATCAGGGCCGCCCCGAAACCCCGTTGCAACTCCTGTTGGTTTCTAAATTGCGAGGCCGTATAATAGATATAAAAGGGCAACGCTTCATAATTACTAAAAAGCGAACGGGGAATGCCGGCTGTGGCCACGACACCGGTCAACATGATGACGGCGGTATCTTCCGCAGCCCGGCCAATCGCCAAAATGATACCGCTGAAAATACCGGACACAGCCTGAGGCAGCAGGACAAAACGGAGCGTTGCCGCCTGATCGGCTCCCAGAGCGGCGGCGGTCAAGCGCAGGGTGGTCGGCAGCTCTTCCAAAGCCGTCTGAGTGCTGCGAATCAGGTAAGGTAAAACCAATAAACCGAGAGCCAGACCGGAGATCAGCAAACAGGGCATAATAGAAGTAAAATGTTTGTGCAGGTAGAGGGTCAGTGAGAAACCAAAAAGACCGATGACAATCGAAGGCACGCCAGCAAGCAGATCAAAAATAAGAGAAAAAAAACTTTTGCTTATTTTCCCCGCATACTCGGCCAGATAGATACCGGCGCCAAGGCCCAACGGCAGAGCCGTGCCTAAGGCAATAATAATCAACAGGCAAGTACCGACAATCGCCGGCAGAAGGCCGTCGATCACCACTCTTTTCAAGAACAGAGCATCACCGATAGCGGTGCTGCCGAAAATCAGCTCAAAATCCAGGGCCAGCAGTCCATTTATCAGAAGAAAAACCACCAGGGTACCAAAGGCTCCAACCAGAATAAGGCCGCAGAGCCAGGTAAAAGCATAGAGCAATAAATCAAAAAGTCTGGTCATGGCTCAATTTCGTCGAGTTATAGTGAATATAACGCAAACTTAAGGTCAGCAACGCCGTCCACAGATAAAGAATAATACCACAGGCAAAGATGGTTTTGAACTCCATGCTGTCAAAATCAGCGGCCATCACCAGGGCGATATGTGCAGTTAGGGTACGCACCGAATCAAGCACGGATTCCGGTGCGGCCGTAGCATTGCCGGCCACCATCAGGGCGATCATGGTATCGCCCAAAGCCCGGCCCAAGGCCAACAACAGACCAGTAATAATTCCCGTTTTAGCACCCGGCAGAATCACATGAACCAGTTTTTGCCGGCGCGTCCCCCCCAGAGCTTCAAGGGCTCGTATATGGGCTGTGGGAATGGCGGCAAAACTTTCGAGAAAGACCAGGATCATGGTCGGTGAAATAAGCATGGCCAACAGCAGGGAGGCACTTAAAATGCACATCCCGGAACCTCTGAAAAACCATTCACGAATCAGAGGAACTAAAAAAAAGATACCAACAAAGCCATAGACCACAGTGGGAACCCCGGTCATCAACTTGATAGTCTGATGGAGAAACCGGGCCAGGCGGCGCGGGGCCAGCAGGTGAATAAGAATGGCGTTGCCGAGACTTAAAGGGAAGGCGATCAGCAGACTTAAACCAACCAGAGACAAGGTACCGCAAATGAAAGGGAAAATACCGTAAAGCCCCCGGTCGGGAGCCCAAGCCTGGGTCAGCAGAAGGTTTAATGAATGATCCGAAAAGAGCGGCCGGCCAAGCATCATCATGAAGGCAAAAATCGCCAGAGTCAGCAAAGACCCGACAGCGGTCGCCGCAAGGACCAAGGGGCGGCCGACCCGAACCGAACGTTTCATCTTGCCGCCGGGATCAGACCCTTATCAGAGATAATTTTCCGACCGCTCGGACTAAAGAGAAAATCGATAAAACTTTTTGTCAAACCCTGAACCTCACCTTTGGTATTACTATAGAGACCGCGAACAACCGGATATTCTCCATTTTGCACGGTCTCCAAAGATGGCATGACGCCGTCAAGAGCAACCGCAGCGAGCGATTTGTCGAGAAAACCGATCGAGACATAACCAATGGCGTAAGGATTGTGAGCTACGCCTGATTTCATGGCACCGTTGGATGCAACCACCAGAGCTTTATTGGTCGTCACCTCCTTACGTAAGGCTTTTTTCCAAAAAACCTTACGTGTTCCGCTCCCTTGATCCCGGGTAAAAACCGTAATTTCCTTATCAACCCCACCCAAATCCCGCCAGTTTCTCAAACGGCCGCTGTAGATATCCTGTAACCGGCTCCGGGTTAAAACCTGAACCCGGTTATCCCGGTGAACAATTACGGCAACCCCGTCCAGAGCCCACCTATGAAGAACGAGACCATACTTTTGCATTTCGTTGTCGGTCGGTTTGCGACCGGAATTACCGATATCGACCAAACCTTCACCAACCTGTTTGATACCGAGACCGGATCCGCCGCCGGCGACCGAGATTCGAATATCCGGGTGGGCCTCCATAATCAACTTGGCAACTTCTTTCATAACTGGAATATGGGCCGTCCCGCCGGAGATCCTGAGACTTCCAACTTGACCGGCAAAAACATCCGTCGCTGCCGCCCGAACCGGAGAGTTGAAAAAAGCAAAACAAATTAACAGAACCAACCATCCGACATATCTCAACCCGCTCTCAATTTTTAAAGCAATCCGAAACAAAACATTTCTCCCAAAAATATATGAAATTCATGAACAATCCACCGGTTCTTACCATAACCCTGCAGTGGAAATCCAATTGGAAACACATATATCAATGATCGTGAGTATAGCTTTGTCCTATTACACCTCTAAACCGCCATTAATCTTCAGCTGCAACCGCCTCAGGCTGATACGAAAAAGCCTCATAACCGTCATACCGGCGAACGCCGGTATCCAGAAGTTATTGAATTAACTGGATTCCGGCTTTCGCCAGAATGACGATTTAAGGACTTTCCGGACTTTTTACGAGTGCATCAATACTTGAGTGCCAGACAGGAAATTAGAGGCGTCCGCACCTCCAAAAGAAAACCTGAGCCAAAAAAAGATAAGTAACGTGTCCCTGGAACTCAGTTACCAGGAAGGTTGAGATTGATAGTGGTAATATCTCATCGTCTGAGTCATTTTTTCGGTGGATGTCCCTTTTTCCCCTATTTTTTCGTTTTCCCATTTTTCGCCTGGTGAAAATGATTGACAGTACTTGTTCCGGTTGCTAATAGTTGTCAGAGGATTTTGATTAATCTGCTGGCTGGCCCAAAGTGTAGTGGCCAATAATACTAGCAGTTCGTTTGTTTTCATTGAGTATGTTATGTTCGAAAGTTTATTTAAATTTTATTAGACAGGAGTTTACCCATGAAAAGACTACTCGCAATCATCGTTTTCATTACAATAACTGCATTTTCCGGTTTCGCAATTGCAGGTGACCCTACTCCTAAATCGTCTGATTACATGCCAAGCTTAATCACAGCAACGCCACTTGAGGGTAGGATGTTGGCTATCACCATTGTCAGAAAAACTATCGGTACTATTCAGCGTGATAGCGAGGCAAAACATCGGATAAGAAAAATATATGCTGAAGATCCCATGATGTTGATGAGAGCCGTTGAATTGGTGTCTATGGAGTTTAAGATTATTGCCGAAGCCAATAATTATTGGAGAAAGTGATTCGCAGGTGAGTCATTTTCAATAGTTCTGCACTCTTCACGCCATTGAAAAAGCCTTTGTATAGAGAAGTTGCTGATGCCTGGATGGGTGGGGACGGTTTGAAATTGCATTGCTTGAATTGTGGTTGCCGCTTTGATTATGCTGGTTCGGTGACCATCTGGAATTTAAAAAACCTCACTTTGCCTTTATAAATTATTAAAAGGAAAGTGAGGTTTTTTATAGGCTTATTTCAATGACCCGGCTGATACGTCTCCGAATCAGACTGTTAAGAATTTAATAAAGTAACCCTGGAAGTGGCGAATATCCGAGGACGGGAACAGGGTGTTGTCACGATAATTGAGACTTGGGAGAGCTTGGAGGATTTGCAGGTTCACCTGTCAGCCCCGCACATGATTGCGTATGAAGAAGAAGTTAAAGGAGAGGAAAGATTTTTTCTCAGAGTGATTATCAGGGGGAGAGAAAGTCATCTCCCTTATTTCGAATATCAGCAATAACAGAATGAATTCTCGAGGAAATAATTATGGGTAAAGCTGAAATCCTCAGCACAATAAGAGAAACTTTTTTTTATGGAGCCACAGATTACACAAAAAATCAGCCGGATCTTTTTGTACCCCACAAATTCAAGATGTTAGCCCCATCCCAGGTTGACGATTTTATGAATAACTTAAATGAAGGGCTCACTGAAAAAGAAATTTTAATATACATTCATCTCCCATTTTGTTTTTCTGAATGCAGTTTTTGTAATTCTTTCCCGTATAGAGCGAACCACGAAGTCCAGAAAAAGTATCTTGCCAGCCTCTTAAAAGAACTGGATATTTTTACCGGTTATGGAGTTTTTAAAGGCAAGAAAGCGAAAGGTATTTATTTCGGAGGTGGAACCCCAACTTCTTTTTCTAATGGTGACTTGGATCGTATCCTGACAAAAATCTCATCGGTAATTAGTTTATCAAGCGGTTGCAGCATTACCTCTGAGGCCCATCCTTTAACTCTTTCTGACCCGGAAAGAATAGTCCAAATGCGCGATATAGGCATAAACAGGTTAAGTATTGGTTGTCAGACATTTGATAAAGATCTTTTAAAATTATGTAATAGAAGGAATACAAAATCTCAAATCGCTAAAATTGTAAACTCTGCCCACGATGTTGGCTTATCGATAAATATTGATATGATGACCGGCCTGCCGGGGCAGTCATTGGGTAGTGTCGACAGGGACTTAGAGATATTAAGTAAAATTAAACCGGATACGGTTGAATATATAAGACACGAAATCGTTAATCCCAAGGTGGTGAAACTTTACAAAGAGAACCCCCATCTCATGGTTGACAAAGACACACTGTTTGAAATGGTATATCGCACCCAAGAATGGATGACAGCACATGGTTACCAACAGAACGGCAGCTTTGTTGATAGCAGACAATGGGCTTACAGGTATCATTGGTTACATGAAATGCCCATCATAGCCTTTGGTTCAAGGACACGATCATATACAAAATTTACCTGTTATGATAAACACGAAGATATTTCAACATATTCGAGTTTTTTAGACAAAGGGATACTCCCTATCGGCAGATTCATCTCTCTGAGTAAAAAAGATCAAATGTACCGGTCTACCTTATTAAGGCTCCAGTTAAAAAAAGGTATCGATAAAAAATGGTTTCAGGAGAAATTTTCACTGAATCCCTCTGATGTATTCGGAAGTCTCTTCTCAAAACTTACCGACCTTGGTTGCCTGGAAGAGGAAAATGGAGCTATTCGTTTAACAAAACATGGGGCCTATTTTGTTGAAGATGTATGTGACTGCATCATCGATACGGCATTAAAAGAAGAGTCAGAATCTCTTGTAAGGAGCCCCCATTCAGAGGGTACGACATCCTCAATGTTTGATTGAGATGTTCCGAACCTCAGTCCGCAACTCAGTCCGCCTCAGTCCGGGTCGGATCAAGATAACCTGTTGATATGATTGAGATAAGGGTGGGAAATATCCTTAAACTATCATTTTTTTGGTTAAAATGATTGGGTTAAGGAATTGACGGATATGAACCAGAGCTAAAACCGCAAATGGAGATTAGCATTGCGAAGGTCTAAAACAACGAATCTCCAGTTATCGCTGTTCCTTAACTAAAGGTAACTATTCAGGTTCCATCTGCACACTGCCGGGATTGGGGTCATTGCTGGTACAAGGTGCGTCAGCACCCCAGCTTTGACCCCGTTTATGGGAGCGAAGCAATGTTCGCCGCCATTTGTTGTGGCTTGATAGTGGGAACCTGAATAGTTACAACCAAAGAAAAACAAAATCATAATTAGGATCGCACCAGCAGAGCTGGTGGTTTAATTGGATTAATTAGTGGTAAGGCTCGGCTCTATTTAGAACGTAATCTTCCGGCTTCATTGAAAATTGAAAACGAGGGCAATGATAGTCTGCAGGCCTCAATGACTTATTTCGCGGATTCTGAGGTACTGGTTTTGGTAAAACAACGGCTACCGGATATCATGATTATGGATAATAGCTCTAAGTGATAAACTGAAAGGGTAGGACACGCCAAAAATCTATGGAATACTTTGCAGAATTTGGATACGTCGGGCTTTTTATAGCTTCATTTTTAGCTGCCACGATATTGCCGTTGAGTTCTGAAGTTGTTCTTGCAGTTTTATTGTTGAATGGTTTGCAGCCGATCATATTGGTGGGCGTCGCGACATTTGGTAATGTCCTTGGGGCCTTTTTGAATTATGCAATAGGGTTGTGGGGCGGGTCTTGTTTGGTGAGAAAGGTTTTAAAGGTTTCAGAGGATGAATCTGTCAAAGCTCAACAAACGTTTAAAAAGTATGGAGTGTTCAGCCTCTTTTTTGCGTGGGTGCCAGTGATTGGTGATCCTTTAACAGTTGTTGCTGGCCTACTTAAAATAAATATTTTAATATTTTTCATTCTGGTTACAGCAGGTAAATTTATTCGCTACGTGGCCATCAGTTACGCAGTTTTGATGGCTACGTAAAAAGTCTGCAATCTGTTGTTTATTTGTCATCCCTTATATTATACCGAACGTGGGATGCTTGTGTGATAGCGTATTTTGTGAGAATCTGAAAAAGGCAATAATTGATGCCCTCGTAAAAAGTCACGGGATGGCTAAGTAAAAATTTCGATACGGGGAAAAAACTGCAGGGTGCCGTTCTTGTTGACTCATGGGCAAAATGGAATATAGCAAACAAGGATATGTTGGAAAAGGTTCGTTTGAAGAAGCCATCGCTTGTAGCATTCATTTTTTAATTCAGAAAGACGCAGCCCTCATCCCCCTT
Organism: Deltaproteobacteria bacterium; assembly: GCA_030633185.1. Taxonomy (GTDB): domain Bacteria; phylum Desulfobacterota; class Anaeroferrophillalia; order Anaeroferrophillales; family Tharpellaceae; genus Tharpella. The sequence goes on along the minus strand of DAOVTG010000067.1, from coordinate 994 downwards.
TCCCCAGTTACAAAATGTTTCAATCCACGCCCCCGTGAAGGGGCGACCGCAACAACTTAAGTTGTTGTTTTTACATTTCTTTCTTTTCTGTTTTTGCGAACCATCATATTTCTGACTGAAATATTTTTCACAATATACCCAGTCACTGAAAATACATTGTACTTACAATACTTTAAAAGTCACGCGAACCTCTCGGGGAAATCCCGACAACTTGGGGTTCGCTAGACAATCAGCGGGCCTTCCAAATCAATCGCCTCCTTTGCTCCTATGTGCTCAACTCGCGGCTTCCAGTTAGACCCCAAAAAGTAGAACCGCAGGCTATCATGTTTTTCATCCATAATTTTAATCAACTTATTTCTCATCAGCGCCCATTGGGCCGGGTCGACGATGCATTCGAAAACTGAAAACTGAACTCTTTGACCGTAATCTTTACAAACTTTGGCAATTCTGCGCAAACGTTTTGCACCCCCTGTACTGGAAGTTGACACATCATAGCTGACTAAAACCATCATAACTCACCTCCATAAAAATGGCGGATATTCATCCAGATCACCACGAAGATAACGGCTGAGGAGTTGGGCTTGAGCGAAAACCAACATCCCGACCGGGATTTTCTCCTGCAAAAAAGGATGCTCAATCAATTCCTGCTTTCTTTTCTGATATGCTACCAGTAGAGTTTTACGGGTGTCGTCATCCATTCTCACCGCACCCGATTCGGTAATCGTAAAGCCCTTCTTTTTAACCTGTCCCAAATTGATCAACGACAAAACCAGACGATCAGCTAACATTGACCGGAACTCCTCCATCAAATCAAGAGCCAACCCTAAACGACCGGGCCGGTCGCGATGGAGAAAGCCGACTGCTGGATCTAAGCCAACGGTTTCAAGGGCAGAACGGGCATCGTGATAAAGTAAAGTATAGACAAATGACAAGAGACAGTTGACCCGATCTAGAGGTGGCCGCCGATTACGCCCGGCAAAGACAAAATCCTCTT
>DAOVTG010000185.1 GCA_030633185.1 Deltaproteobacteria bacterium | reverse complement strand
GAAGATTGGCGTTTGCCGCTTAGCGCTTCACTTCTGGCCTTTTCGGTGATCATGTTTTTTTCATTTCCCATGCAGATGGCCTATAGCCGTATGTTTTGTTTCTTTTTGCTGGCTTTAGGGGAGGCTCGGGTATGGCCGGAATCATCCAGTTAATGGTCGAGCGGGGGTTACTCTCCGCCGTCGAGCTCCAGAAGATCAAGCCCAGTGGCCGGGAGCGTGAGGCCCTGCATCGTCTGGCAATCAGAACCGGTCTCGTATCCGAAGATGATTTTCTTAGCTTAGCCGCCGAAGAGCTTAGTTTGGGGCAGATTAGTGAACTGCCGGCTGATTATGATATCACCCCCTTTGTTGATATCTCCCCGCTTTTTTTAGAAGAGCACCGTTGTTTTCCCTTAGGGGGAGCTGAAGTTCTGGTCGTGATTGTTAATGATCCTTACGACCATCTCGTTTTAGAGACCTTCAGGCAGCTTTTTCCCGGGCGTCGAATCAAACTGCTTTTGGCTCGTGAGGAGAAAGTTAGCGGCTGGATCCGGGAGCATTTTCTGGCAGCTACCCCTGACGATGACTCTGAAACCGACGAATTGGCTGGGGTTTCGGGAGTTGAGCTAGGAGATGATACTGATCATCTGCGTGATCTTGCTTCGGAAGCGCCAATCATTAAACTGGTCAATCAATTTCTGACCAAAGCCGTTGAAGAGGGAGCCAGTGATATCCACATTGAACCCCTGGCCGAGAATCTCCAGGTGCGTTTTCGGGTTGATGGGGTTTTACGCGAACATGCCACCCCGCCTAAAAATGTTCAATCATCAATTATCTCACGGGTTAAGATCATGGCTCGCATGGATATCGCAGAGCGGCGCCTGCCCCAGGATGGTCGCATCCGAATCAAGATTGCCGGAAAAGATATCGATTTGCGGGTCTCCTGTCTGCCGACGGTCTACGGCGAGAGTGTGGTCATGCGTATCCTTGATCGCAGCAATATCTCTTTCAGTCTCGGAACCTTAGGTTTTCCGGAAGCCGAACGCCGCCGTTTTGAGGAGATGATTCACCTGCCCTACGGTATTATCCTGGTCACCGGACCGACCGGCAGCGGCAAGACGACGACTCTCTATGCCGCCTTAAACACAATTAACGCGATTGATAAAAAGATTATTACAATTGAAGATCCGGTTGAGTATGAACTCGATGGAATTAATCAGGTGCAGGTCAACAGTAAGGCGGGGCTTGGTTTTTCCAATGGTTTACGCGCGATTGTGCGACAAGATCCGGATGTTATTTTAATTGGTGAGATCCGCGACCGGGAGACCGCCGATATCGCTATCCAGTCAGCCTTGACCGGACATCTGGTTTTTTCAACCCTGCATACCAACGATGCGGCCGGGGCCGTGACTCGACTGGTCGAGATCGGGGTCGAGGGCTATCTGCTCTCATCCTCATTGGTCGGGATTATGGCTCAGCGCCTGGTGCGCGTCCTCTGTCCTGTTTGTAAAGAGGCTTTTGTGCCCGAGGCTGCATTGGTCGAGCGTTTGCAGCTTCCCTTTGAGATTACTGAAAAAGAGCCGATCTATCGGCCCAAAGGTTGTAAAGAGTGTTCTTTCAGCGGTTTTCGCGGGCGGGTCGGTATCTTTGAGCTCTTGCCGGTAACCGATGCCGTCCGCACTCTTATTCTTGAGAGTCAAAGCTCTCTGGTTTTGCGTGAATACGCCGTCAAAAATGGTATGGTTCTGCTGCGCGAAGATGGTTGGGCCAAAGTCAAGGCCGGAATTACCGCGCTCGAAGAGGTCGTTCGTGTGAGCGGAGCTTAATAAATGCAGGAATTCATCTATAAAGCAAGCAATGTCTCCGGTGATGTCAGTTCCGGGAGTTTGTCGGCCCTTGATGAACGGCAAGCTGTGGCGCTGTTACAGCGTCAGGGATTGATCCCCTTGCGGATTGTGGCATCTAACGCTGTCGACAAAGTTTTACCTCCGGTTGCGAAGGTGGCTTCTTTAAAATCTAAACGTAAACCTTTAACCGGTTCAGGGATCCAGCTTTCCCAGCTTTCCGGGTGGGCTGACAAACTGCCCTGGCGTCGGCCCGGGGTTAAGGAGCTGGCCGGTTTTGCCGAAGATCTCGGGCTTTTGCTCAAAGCCGGTGTTCCCCTGAATCGGGCTTTGGTAATCCTGGTTGAGTTGATTGAGAAACCACTTTTCAGCCGGGTCATGGAAAGTTTGCGGGAACAGATCAAAGAGGGTAGTACCTTCTGGGGGGCCTTACGGGCTCATCCCGATATTTTCCCGCCGGTTTTTATCGGCATGGTGCGGGCCGGCGAGAGCGGCGGCATTCTCGATGCAGCCTTAGGGCGTCTGGCTCTCTATCTCAACGGTATTCGGGAACTCAAGGAATTTCTGGTCGGGGCCATGATCTATCCGCTGATTTTGACTCTGGTGACCGGGGCTTCAATAATTTTGTTGCTGGCGTTTGTCCTGCCCAAATTTGCCGCCATCTTCACCGATATGGGCGTGGCTCTGCCCACGGCCACCAGGGTGATGCTTGGCTGTGGCAATTTTATGCAAGCCTGGTGGTGGGCTTTGGGTTTGGGTTTAGGCGCTGCAATCTTTGCCTTTCGTCGCTTTTACAGCCACCCTCAAGGCCGTTTGTTGATCGATCGTCTGGTCTTGCGTCTGCCCGGGTTTGGTACTATTCTGGTTAAGATCGATCTGGCCCGTTTTTTTCGTACCTTGGGATCAATGCTGGCCAGCGGGGTGCCGATTCTTGAATCGCTACAAGTGGTCGGCGGGGTCATCAGTAATCAGATTATTAAACAGAAGGTCGTCCACCTGCAAGAGGAGCTGCGTCAGGGGGCGGTGATCTCACAGGTCTTAGCTGCTGATCCGCTTTTTCCCGCGCTGGCGGTGCACATGATCGGCGTTGGTGAAGAGACCGGCCATCTTGACGAGATGCTCGAAAAGCTGGCCGAGATGTATGACCGCGAATTGAAGGTGACGATCAAAGCCTTGACTTCGCTCTTTGAGCCCTTGGTGATTCTCTTTATGGGTCTGGTTATCGGGGCGATCGTGGTTTCGATGCTGATGGCGATTTTCAGTGTTAATGAGCTGGGAGGGTAAAATTTTAAGTTAAAGTGGGTAGCGGCGAACTTTGCTTCGCCCTCTTGAAAGGGGTCAAAGCTTTATAAATGGCGGGTCAAGATTTCGGCTTACACGCAACCATTTTGGCCGCCAATTATCAAGCAATGACCCCAACCGAGACAGGGCGAACACTGGTTCTGACTTTTTTCCAAATCTCCGCAGGCGGGGTCATTTATTGACTATGGCGTATCGAGATAATCGGACAAGTCTAAAAGCTGCCAACAGCCATTGTCAAGATGTGACCCCATTTGTGAGAGCGAAGCAAAGTTCGCTTCTACCCCTCTGTACCTTAATAGTTACAAATTATGATTTATTAACTTGTAATTAAGCTGTAACTCGTTTTTAATGAAAGCAAATAGTCATTTTTGTAACTTAACGAAGATAGGAGAAAATATAATGCAGGAGAGTACCGCTAAACATCGGAAAAATTTACAACGTCGGGGTTTTACCCTGATTGAGTTATTGATTGTCATGGTTATTATCGGCTTGCTTGCATCCCTGGTAGCACCAACCATGTTTAAAAAGGTTGGCGGGGCTAAACGCAAGACTGCTAGAGCTCAGATTGAACTGCTGGGAACGGCGCTTGATTCATATCGCCTCGACAATGATATGTACCCCTCCACCGAACAGGGGATGGAGGCGTTGCGGGTTAAACCTGAAGGGGTAAACCATTGGGATGGTCCCTATATGCCTAAAAATATTCCCAAAGATCCCTGGGGGAACGAGTACACTTACAAGTGCCCGGGCGATCATGGTGATTACGATCTCACCTCCTACGGTGTCGACGGTCAGTCCGGTGGAGAGGATGATAAAGCCGACATCAACAGCTGGGAAAACTGATTGAAGGCGCAAAAAACGTTCATCTGCGTCGTTGAACAAAACCTTCGTCACTGCGGCGTACTATTTGTACGCCTCATTCCTCAGGTGTTGTTCGCCTAGCATCTAAACATTTTTTCCACCTTCAATATTTTGCGGTTAGAGAACCGGTAGAAATATTGATGGCAATTATATGAAGAAGATTTCCCATGATTCAGCGTTTACCCTGGTTGAACTGATTGTCGTGGTTGCGATTATGGGTATGGGGTTGAGCCTCTTTCTCGGGATCAATTATCGTCAGCGTGAATCTTTTCGCTGGCGTACCAACCTGCGGGAGCTTCATGTTTTTCTTAAGGTGGCCCGGAGTTATGCGGTTTTGGAGCGCCGTCATAATGAGTGCCTTTACAGTTTTGAGCAGCGAAGTTTCAGTGAAAGCTTGCGTGGCAAACAGGTGGAGCTGGCCCCCGGCGTGAAACTGGTTCTCTCGGACGAACAGCAGGTTTTGGTCGAAGCCCTTGGAAATGAAGTTGAGGATGGAGAAGTTGATATCGAAGCCGCAAAGTCCGAGGCCGTTATGGTAACTTTTTACGCTGACGGCGGGGCTTCCGGCGGCCCCCTTGAGATTCGTAGTGGTCGTAGAGGGGCTTTTCTTAAGGTTGATCCTCTAACTGGTGCGGTTAAGGTAGAGGAGCGGGTCGAGGATGAGATCGGGTCGGAGTGAGTGTGGTTTTACTCTGTTGGAGATGATGGTTGCGGTGCTGATTGTCGGTTTGACCGTAACCACCTTCTTTCAGCTCTTTGGGGCCAGTCTGAGGCTTGAACTGCGGGCTCGGGGTTTTGATGAAGTAGTTGTCTTAGGACGCCAGACCTTTGCCCTTTTGCGGGCTCGGGATATTCGCAAAGATGAGTTTCCCTGGTCGGGTGAAGTCGAAAACTTCTCCTGGAGTTTACGTTTGGAGCCGGTCGATGTCAAACCCGATGCGGATGCAGTCGTTGATGATGAGGCCGTAACCCTGCGCTGGACCAGCGAGCTTTATCGCCTGATTTTTGCCTTACAGGATGTACGGCGTCCCGGTCGCCACCTGCGTCTGGTCACCTACCGGCAGGTAAAACCCGGATATTTTACAGATGAGTTTAAAGAAGAACACTTATAACGCTGGTTTTACCCTGATCGAGATGGTCATTGCCATGACCATTTTGGCTCTGATAGTGACTGTACTCTATCTGGCTTTTTCAACAGCCGGACGGATCTGGAGCCGGCAGCAGATAAAGGGCGGGCGCGGTGAGCATGAAGCGGCTTTATCCCGCCTTTTG
>DAOVTG010000254.1 GCA_030633185.1 Deltaproteobacteria bacterium | reverse complement strand
TTGCTTATCTCATTGATAAGCAACTTGGTCTCAATCCCTTTTTTCAGAAGGCTTTTTTCATCCTATAGGTGTTTTGAGTGATATATTGATAAATCATCAGGAGTCTCAATCCTTTTTTTCAGAAGGCTTTTTTCATCTCCCCATTCAATTCTCCTTTATTTTTCAGATAGTTAGATACTACTTTCCGCCAACCTGGAAGAGTATACGGAATTTGTTGGCCATATTTTTTCATTTTAATATTTTTCCTCCTTATTTCAATTAGTTATCACATCCGTCAACCACCACCGGTTTTCAGGTTTTGGCGAATTTCAGGAGGTTGACGGAATCATGATAATCTGTTGATTATCGAACTTATTACGTTCGCTAATTAATCATAGGAACCAATTGAGAGATTGATTTTAAACCTAAATATTTCACCATAGGTTCAAAATCTTTATCATCATGTAATAATGAAATATTTTTATTAATGCAAAATGTGCCGATGATTACATCAATTGTTTTTCTAACGGTAACCCCTTTTTTTCGCAATTTTCTATAATTTTCGGCACTTTCAATCGCGATTTCATATCCACCCATTTGTTTACAAGTCAGTATACTCATAACTTCTTTGGCTTTACTGTATTCATTATCTTTTCTAAACCCTTGTAATACTTCGGTCAGTATCAAATCACCTGTAAACAAAGGAATTTGCAATAACATCTGGTCAAGAATTTCGGTTTGCCATGTGTTTTTGCCGTTAAAGTAATTTATCCATACTGAAGAATCCACCAGAACCATTAATCGAACCTCATTTCCGATAAATCTCCTTGCCAGTCCAACTTACCCCTAAGCTTCCGAATTACTTCTTGTTTTTTGACTTGTACAAGTAGCTTTAGAGCTGTCTCAACAACGCCTTTCTTGGTTTTGATGTTACTTAATTTTAATGCTTCCGCCATTAAGTTGTCATCAACTACGATGTTAGTTCTCATTAAAGCCTCCTCTCTCAATTGATGTGTATCATATTTCTATATTATACACATCGCCGCCTAATGTCAATAATGCTTTTTTGCAGAGTTCATGAGGTTGAAGGAATCATAAAAATTAGCTGTTTATCAAATTTTATGCCGTACACGGATTGACCGTAGGGGCCGGTTGAGATGATCTCCAGGCTGCCGTCGCTGACTACCCGCCGGATTTTTCGATTCAAACGAGAGCGATGCTGGAGAAACCATTCGCGCCGGTCGCCTTGCTGAGTCAGGCGGATACGTAGTTTTTCCAGACGTCCCGACCAGATGCCCCACCGGTTTTCAAGAAAACGTAAAATTGCTTCAGCTTCAAAAGCAAATGGAGACATATAACATTCGCGACAATCAGTACATGACTTTTCTTTGCGACAAGACTTTTTTGCCAAAAGCACAAGATTATAGATTGCGGCTTCAACCGGCGTCAAGATGATTTCATTGTTTGCAACCCGCAGACAGCAATCATCAGGATAAAAAATCAGGGACGTAACCCCGGACGGTGCGGGCACATCAAGACTTTTCTGAGTCTGTTCCACGAGATTGGCAAAGGAGATTTCCGCCTCGATATCCTCCGGCAGACGATCACGCAAACGGACAAAAGGCAAATATGCCAGTTCAATCCGGGCACCGGCACTATCAACCTGATAAGGCTGCCCGGTTAAACGATCGAAAACCGTCAAGTTGACAGGTTTAATCGGAGGAAAGAAAAAATCCGGATGATTTTCAAATGGAGCTCCGACCAGAACATGCGATAGAACATCTTGATGGCGAGCAAAAAACTGCATCGCCATCCCCAGATAAAGGGACATGGTTTTGCGCCCCCCGGCAAGCGAGGCATGCAGTTCGGTCTCTGGATCCGAGGTACACTCTTTAACCACCGCCATGATGTAATCGGCAAGCCGCCGGTTATCATCGGAAGTGCGAATATCCTCAAGTTCACCATCAAGTCCCGCAACCACATGAATCATCGACGGAGAAAAATCAATCGCCCCCACTGCCACTCCATATTCTCGACAGAATTGATGAAAACAACCTTTTTCCGGATGCAGCAAACGCTCTTCTATCAATAACCGCCCCGACCGAGTCGTAACTACATGTACCTCATCTGGAATCCAGACAGGTTTTCCGGTTACGACCAAGGCATACAGGGTTTCAGTAATCACTTGCGGCGATAATCCGCAAAGAGTGAGAAGAATTTTCAATATTTACCCTCATCTCTATTTATACAGTAAAACCGCTATCAACAAGATACAGACCATATGGGATCTTTTCTGAATGTTTGTTCAGCAATTTGTGAGTATTCTGAGTTGGTGTTCACGCTATTTGCTATAGTTTTATAGTAAACAAGCCGAATATTTACCTTACGAAGGCATCAACCATTGACATAAACCCTCTTTCAAGCTCCCCAACACCTCCGGTCCGAAAACCCGGTGTTTGCGGGAGGCGGCCCGAGATTGCATAGATTCATCCAGATGCCGGGCCGAGACCAGGGCCCCTCGCCCGTAAACGCCGGTTGAACTTTCCGTCAACGAGTCAAGTTTATAGAGAACATCGCTGCCCTTTTCAGCAAAGCGCATGGTTTTACATTCGATCAGAAAAAGCCGGTTATCTTTGATCAAAAGACAATCGAACTCATTTTTTACAGTTTTCTCTCCAGCCGCTTCCCAATCAACCACTTGGGAAAGAACCACCTCGTCGGCCCCGGCAGCCGAAGCCTGGGCAAACGTGTACTCTTCGAGCCAGCCCCCGGAAAGATAACGAGCTGCCGCTGGGTTTGGAAAAATAACATGATCATTTTCGACCCGAACCAGGTTTTCCCGTTCAAGAACGGGAAGAATCTTCTCCACAGAACGTCCAGTCGGAAAATAACGATCAAGTTCTTTCGTCTGCGGCCAGGATTCCGCAGCCCGTTTTGCATCCAGCACCCCGCTCCCAGCAAAATTAAGCGTGCCGAAAAAGCGATCAAGATAAGGCGCGTTTTCAGCCATAATCCGAGCCGAAACCGGCAGTGAAGGCAGAGCCTCACCTTTGAGCCAACGTTTTTTAGGTTTTTTCGGGTGCATACCGTAGGAGGTCAGATAGTCATGGATCCCCAAAACCGGCTCCAACTGCCAGGCTTTCTCTTTACTCGGATAGAGATTATGAATCAGGCCCTGAAAACTATCAACGTAGATGACATCTCCCCGACCGAGTTGGGCAAAAAGATTGGCCGCCGCCAGCGCCATAACCTTGGTACCGCCGGTGGCATTGAGAATCAGGGATTGACCCTCGGGAAAACTCTCGATCACGTCAAAACAAATCTCTTCCATTCTCTGAGGATCAAAAGGCAACACCACATCGGGCCAAATCCGACAAGGCAGATCATGACGCTTACAAACCCGCTGCAACCTTTTCGCCTGCGGCCGCATCGCATCAGTCACCAGCAAAATCACTTCTGAAACCTGAAACCGGGGATCAAGCGCCGGAATCAGGCTGGGAACGGGCTGTTCTGAGACTAAGTTTATGAGGATGTTATTCAT
>DAOVTG010000151.1 GCA_030633185.1 Deltaproteobacteria bacterium | reverse complement strand
TTGTCTCTATATTGGCACCAGCAAACCATCATGACAGTAAGTTTCTACCATTTCTTGTCAAACTGGCACAAGCAATGGGCATTGATGTTAATCTTATTACCGCCGATGAAGCCTATCACGATAAAGATGGATCCTTATTTGAAGAAACTGGGGTGATTGTGACCACTCCGCCTTCATCAACTGTTTTATCACCTGAAAATATTGACGCTGAAACAGGGGCCGTCTTTTGTCATGACGAATGTCCTATTACGATGAAGTATCTTGGTGGCGAAAACCTAGAGCATGAATATAAATGTGGTGCAGAGCCGGGGCAATGTCTACATTCCGAAACCTGTTCTCAATGTCGCATCATCCCAATGGATCAAGGATTATTTCAACGCATATCATTTGCAAGCATCGACATTAAAGAAGCTCATGACATCCGCAAAAATTGCGAGCGCCCATTTAACCTGCTTAAACATCAGGTAGGACTAGAAAAAATCAGGGTTCGTAGTCAGCAATCTACTATGTCCCGATGCACCTTGAGTACAATTGCCGTCTTATTGATAAAAATGGCTGGTCAACGAAAGAAGAAAAAAACTATAAAAGAACCGCAACATTTGCTAAATCTGGCTGTCAACATGTAAAAACGCTTAACAAGCGTAATACTTATGCACAGTTACCGTTTTTTTGAAAAATGATCGTTTCAGTACGCCGAAAAAAAGCCGCTGCTCCACCATGTGTGGTTAAAAGACAGCTCAAAACAGATATGCGTACATGACCGCGACTACTTGAATAAAAAAACAAAAATAAAAATGCCTTTTTAGGCATGCGGATAACCATGTCAGTTTCAAAACTGACTACTTTACAACACCCTTTTCAGGTATTACCAAAGGAGACATTGGATGAAAAATATCTGCCATCGAGCAGGGGTAAAACACTTTGGCATGCATGCCATCAGGCCCATGACAGCTAGTATTTTAGCTCAGAATGGTGCACTTATGATTGACATCCAGACAATCTTACGTCACGGCAACTTAAGAACGACAGAGATTTACATTAGAAGACTAGTCCCGATGAAATCATCATTGAACCTTCTACCACAAAAGCAAAAAACCACTTAAATAGCCCACAACAAGCCCACAAAAGCTCGGTAGTCTATCTAAGTGGTTGATTTTAATGGCGTCCCCAAGGGGATTTGAACCCCTGTCGCCGCCGTGAAAGGGCGGTGTCCTGGGCCAGGCTAGACGATGGGGACGCATATTGCGATTCGAGCAAAAGAAAAAATATCTTCAACCCAAATCGGAGGCGTCTTTTAACCTAAATTGATGGTCTTGTCAACAGCAAAAACCGCTGAAAAGAAAAAACTACACTTCTCTCTTTTCACAGACAAAAGCTACCCACTCGTTCATGGTTTCAGTTGGTTTAAGAAAAAAACCGAGATCAGCATAGGTTTTTGTCAGTTCAGGAATCTGGTCAACCAGAATCCCGGAAAGAATGAGACGACCGCCGGATTTTAAAAGGCGCGGAAATTCAGGAGCCATCTGTAAAAGAATCGGAGCGATAATATTGGCGACAATCAACGTAAAGCTCTCCTCAATCCGGGTTAGCGGATGACTCACTAAAGAGATTTGCTCGTTAACCTGGTTATGGGCACAATTTTCCCGGGCATTGGCCAGGGCCTCTTCATCAATATCAAGGGCTACGACCCGGTCAGCCCCTCTTTTGGCCGCCAAAATTGCTAAAATGCCACTGCCGGTACCGACATCGAGTACGCTTATTGATCCCGCCTCACTTTCAATCTCCTTTTCCAGTGCCATCGCTGCCAAGCGTGTGGTTTCATGAGTCCCCGTGCCAAAACCCTGTCCGGGATAGATCTTGATTTCGAGACGGGTCTCTCCCTCCGGTAATTCTTGCCAGGACGGTACTACCAGGGTTTGTTCAGTCAATAAGGTCAAGCTAAAATTTTTTCGCCAACCATCAAGCCAATCCTCATTTTCGACAACTTGAAGCCGGGGACGGTCAGCAACCAGTTTCCGGATCTCAAGCTGCAGGATCAGTTGTGATAAAAAAGGCTGCATTTCGCCGGGGAAATAGGCGGTCAAAAGAGATTGCTGCTCGGACAATTCCGAAGACACCATCTCTTGGTCAAAACTTGAGGCCTGATCCCAGATACCACCGCAACCGGCAGAGTAGAGCACATCCTCAAGCTGAGATCTTGCGGCGAAACCCAGCACCGGAGTACAGACCAGAGACCACCATGGGCTATCATCAATCGTCACTATTTTTTGTCCAATTTGACAACCACAAACAGACGACTCTGCCCACGCTGTACCAAAAAACGGAGATAGGGCTGCGATTTGCCCTCTTGCAGGGCTTTTTTGAAATCCCTAACGGTTTCGATAGTTGCATTATTGACCATAAGCATGACATCGCCAACCTGCAGACCGGCATCAGCGGCCTGACCGTCAGGCTCGAGACGACTGATAATTACTCCATGATCAAGGGATAAACGCCGACGGGACGCCAGCTCCGGGGTTAACTGGCGCACGGTCAGTCCCAGATCATTAAGGCGGTCATCGATAGATTGAGAATACTCTTCGCCATTCTCACCTTCTAAATTATCGAGTACAACCTCAACTTTAAGAACCTTACCCATACGCAAAAGTTTAAGGCTTACTTTGGTGCCCGGTTTTTTGGCGGCAATCATCCTCGGTAGACGGCGCATCTCTTCGACTTTATGATCATCGACAGCCAAAATAATATCGCCGACCTGCAACGCAGCCCGAGCCGCCGGACTGTTTTCAATGACTTCGGAGATAACCGCACCATGTTTTTCGTCAAGACCAAATGAGGCGGCCAGTTCCGGTGTTACCTCCTGGATATGTACTCCGAGCCGACCACGAGAGATTTTACCGGTTTTGAGTTGCGGCAGAAGGTCTTTAGCCATATTGACCGGAATCGCAAAACCGATACCCTGTCCACTGGCAACGATGGCCGTGTTGATACCTACCACCTCACCCTCGGTATTAAAAAGCGGGCCGCCGGAATTACCGGGATTAATTGAAGCATCGGTCTGAATAAAATCGTCATAGGGACCGGAGCCGATAACCCGGCCGCGGGCACTGACGATACCTGCAGTAACCGTACGGGCCAGGCCGAAAGGATTACCGATAGCGATCACCCAGTCGCCGACTTTAAGCTTGCTCGAATCTCCTAGTTTTACGGCTGGCAGATCGTGATCGACATCGATTTTCAAAATCGCCAGATCGGTCTTTTCATCACGGCCAATCAAACGCGCATCATAAGTTTTCTTATCAGAAAGGACAACCTTGATTGCATCGGCATCTTCAACGACATGATTATTGGTCAGGATGTAACCATCCTGACTGATGATAAAACCGGAACCAAGACTTTTTACGGATCGAGGTTCAAACCGTTGATGGTTGCGGTCAAACTGACCAAAAAAACGACCAAAAAAATCTTCAAAAGAGTCTCTGGAACCATGTCCGGGGAAATCAAAACCGCGCCCGCTGCGAGAGGTGATCCGTTTTTCGGTGTTAATATTAACCACCGCCGGTGTCAATTCGGCGACCAAGGGGGCAAAAGATGGCGGCATTGGAGCTGCGGCCACCAAGTCAATAGTACAAACCATCAATAGACTAATCATTAAGAACGCAGACAAACGTGACAAATATCTAAACCGGAACAAAAACTTCATAAAAAACCTCCATTATAAAGATGAAAAAACAAAAAAAACCACCCCTTAACCAACCTGATGGTCAAGGGGTGGTTGGCTGATCCCAAAATTTACTTCAAAAGCAAATCAAACAAGGAGGAGGAGGGGTCAGCCGTCCAACAAGGAAGAAAAGGAGTTTCCTAAAAAGTAATATAACAAGTAAAGATTATATTAACATTAAATAGAAATTATTTTTCCTTAATCTCCCTACAGTTGTTCTTTTCGGCCTCGTTCGGAAACGTCACCCTGAAAACACTGCCCTCGCCAACCACGCTTTCCACCGTGATCGTAGCATTATGACCATCAACAATCCATTTGACAATACTCAAACCTAAGCCGCTACCACCATACTGACGGCTACGCGCTTTATCGGCACGATAAAAACGGTCGAAGATACGCGGGATATCTTCGGCTGGAATCCCGATTCCGGTATCGGCAACCGCAACTTCGACCCCGGCATCCACATCTTTCAAAGTCAGATTGATTTTGCCTCCGGCCGGGGTGTAGCGAATCGCATTAGTCAAAAGATTAACCATCAACTGGCGAAGCCTGAGTTGATCACCAAAAACCGTGGCTACAGAATCCAGAGCACTGTCGAGCTGAATTCGGTGTTCGTCGGCCAGAATTTTGAAATGTGAGAGCAGATTAGTTATCAGGATACGCAGGTCGACTGGATCATGGCGCAGCACTTCCTGTCCCATATCACTTTTTGAGAGAAGCAGAAGATCATTAACGATTCTTGACATGCGCTCAACCTCTTCGAGGCTGCTACCCAAGGTCTCAAGATAATCTTCTGATGAACGCTCGCCTCGCAGAGCAATTTCAAGTTCGCCCCGCATAATCGTCAGCGGTGTTCTAAGCTCATGTGAAGCATCAGCGGTAAATTGAGTAATTTTTTGAAAAGATAGTGAAAGCCGATCCAACATACCATTAATCGTAGCTGCCAATTGCCCGACATCATCCCGGGCTACGGGTACGGTAATCCGCTCTTCAAGATTGTTAACGGTTATATGGCGGGCGGTTCGGGCAATATCACGAATCGGTTTTAAGGCTTTACCGGCCAAAAAGAAACCGACGACGGCCGCTACAAAAAGCAGGGTTGGACCCAGAAAAAAAAAGACGACCAACAGGTTGCGCATCGACTCACGGACAAATTCAAGTGAGGTTCCCACTTGAACCACCCCGCGAACCTTCGTACCTTTATAATTTTTTACCGGAAAATTAATAAAACGAATCGGCATATCCGGGCCCAGAGGATACGAGGTCTCAAAGATAATCTCACCTTTGGCAACGACCTCCCGTACGAGATCCTTATTGACCGGGATTTTATCTTCATCAAGATTGTCGGTTCGTGAGCCGATTTCACCGGAGAGATCCAAGACCCGGACAAATTTTCCTACCGGCCGGGTACCGAAGATCCGGTTCAAACGTCGTTCAAAATCGGGGGGGAGAAAATTAGGAACTGCGCAGAGTTCAGTCTTGGAGATGAGCTCGGCCATAGTCTGCAGACGTCGGTCAACAGAGTGTGCGAGTTTGCTCTCCATCATCACATAAATACTGATGCAAAAACAAGCCAGAACCGCACCAAAAACAAGTACGTACCAAGCCGTCAATTTGACCCGGATACTGACCGGCCTCACTTTTTCGAGTTCTCTTTAAGAATGTAACCAACCCCACGGACGGTATGGATCAACTTCTGCGGAAAACCGCGATCAACCTTGTTACGCAGATAGTTGACATAGACATCAATAACATTAGTAAAACTGTCAAAGTTATAGTCCCAGACCTGCTGGGTAATCATGGTACGCGTCAAAACCCGGTTCGGATTACGCATCAAATACTCCATCAAGGCATACTCTTTGGCTGTCAACTCAATCTCTTTACCGCCGCGAATTACTTTATGTGAAATCAGATCCAGGGTCAGATCAGCAAAATTGAGTACATTACTGCTGGCCCCGCTGCGCCGCCTCAAAACCGCGCGAATTCGAGCCAGCAACTCTTCAAAGGAGAAGGGTTTGGGAATATAGTCATCACACCCCGCATCAAAACCTTTGAGTTTATCAACCACCATATCTTTAGCCGTCAACATAATGACCGGAGTCTCTATTTTACGAGCTCGCAGGGTTTCTAAAACCAAAACCCCATCTTTACCCGGCAACATCACGTCAAGCAGTATCAGGTCATACTCATTCTCCAACGCCAGACTCTCTCCTTCAAGGCCGTCGTAGGCGACATCGACCACAAACTGCTCCTCTTTGAGCCCTTTTTGCAAAAAATTAGCCACTTTCTGTTCATCTTCAACAACCAGTACTTTCATACTCAAAAACCTCCAAAGTCCTTTAACCGGCCTTCGTTTGTCAAATCTTTTGATTATGCAACTATCAACCTAATAGGCGTAACCTAGTCAAAGCCTGAAAAAAAGTAAAGGGGGTAGACCCTAAAATCTACCCCCTTTAGAAAATTATAATCTGAGGACAAAGTAAAACGT
>DAOVTG010000038.1 GCA_030633185.1 Deltaproteobacteria bacterium | reverse complement strand
GACATCGGTAATTTTATCAGCCGTCGAAAACCCGGGGGCCAGGATCAGGTTATAAAGTTCCTGGTCGGCAGGCTGATCGCTTTCATTGATCAGACCCTTCTCAAGCGCTTTCTGCCTGATTTTTTCAACATTCAGACCGCGGCCGTCATCGATAATCTCAATAATCACATTACCCCCGCCATGATAGGCTTTAAGGGTAATGGTGCCGGTTTCATCCTTGCCAGCGGCTTGGCGTTCAGCCGGTTTTTCAATACCATGATCAGCTGAATTTCTAATCATATGAACCATCGGATCATAAATCAGATCAACCATGTTCTTGTCGATTTCAGTCTCTTCACCAGACATCACCAAATCTATCTGTTTTTCGGTTTTTTTAGCCAGATCACGCACCAGCCGCACCATTTTACCAAATGTCTGTTTGATCGGCACCATCCGCAGGGACATGGCAACCTTTTGTAATGATGACGTAATCCGGGAGAGCTGGGCCATATTCTCGGTCACTTTCCGGGTCGCCAAACCGGAGATATCAGGATCCTGCTGAATCATCGCCTGAACAATAACCAGTTCTCCCACCATATCAACCAGATTGTCGAGTTTTTCCGTATCCACCTTGATTGCAGAACCGCTGCCGACGATCTCTTTTTTCTGATGCTGTTGGCGAATTGCTCGAGCCACGGTTTTAACATCAGCCTTTTTCTGCTCGACTAAAATTTGGCCGATCTTCTTCGGGGCTTTCTCCGGTTCAGCCGCTGCCGTGACACTCTGTTCAACCAGGGCATCTTCAAGATCCTCAGAGCTTATAACCCCCTCTGCAACCAGAATCTCACCAATTCTAGGGACTACCGGCACGACTTCATCATCAGAAGAAGGTATTGAGACGCTCTCATCACTCTTGTCTCCACCTCCCAAAAGCACTTGATGAAGGTCGTCAATACGCTTAAGGAAGGGGGTAACCGACATGGTTTCATTCTCTCCCCCACCGAGTACAATAGCGAGTTGCTCCAACATTTTTTTCAAGAAATCAACACCATCGAGAATCAGGTCAGTAGCGTCGCCATCCAGGTAAAATTTATGATTACGGGCATCATCAAGCAGGTTCTCCAGATGATGGGCAATAACATTCATCTGTTTAAGATTCATAAAGCCGGAGACCCCTTTTATGGTGTGAAAAGGGCGAAAAATGGCATTTAAAATCTCGAGATTCTCGGGATCCTGCTCCAAGTTAAGAATATTTTCTTCTATCGTATCAAGATGCTCATTGGATTCCGCAATGAACCCTTGGTAAAGATCCTGATCCTGACTGAAATCAACCCCGGCAAAAAGTTCGTCACTTGAATCCTGAGATTGATCTTCAGCGACAGATTCCGATTCAATTTCAACCGCAGATTCTTTAACAACAACGGCTTCTTTGATAACCGATACCGCCGGCCCCTCGGGAGTCACTGCCGCACAGCTCTCCGGCCCGTCACGCAAAGCCTTTTGAATCTCTGAGATTGACTTTGAAAGCAGTTCAAATGATTTCTCCGAATCTTTAAACTCATCATAAATAATCGTAACAATAACATCCCGCAGCTGTTCCGCTCGAGGTAACAGGTATTCGAATCCAGCACTGACCTCAGGTTTTTCCAACTCTTCTATACCTTTTAGCAGCTGTCCCAGACCGGAGAGATCTCCGGGCTCAAGCATAACGACATCGGCAGCCAGATCATTTAATAATTGGACAACTTTTTCCTGAGACATAGAACACCTCTTAATTTAAAACTGCAAATCTCTCATACAAACTCAATCTAAGGATCGGGATAGCATATCTCAGAAAATTTGTCCAGTAAATGAGTCTGCCGGAAAAACTGTAAAATCGCCCCCCACAATAAGCGGCCGCAAAACTTTTTCTTTGAACCAACCTGAGCGAACTTTCAGGTTGACATGTTTTACCCTGATTGACTATAGTCTCTGCCCTTCGCTATCCTAATAATTTTTACGCCCGAAGTAAGTGCCCTTGGGGTGCGATTTTATCCTTTTTTGACCTTAAAATACCATCTAGCAACCATGAGCATTCTTCATATTGATGTCTATCCGGCCCCGGTTTTAAAAATGAAAACCGAAAAAATTCTGAATATTGACGACAATATCAGGCAACTAGCCGAAGATATGCTGGAAACTATGTACAAGGCCCCCGGAGTCGGTCTGGCCGCGCCCCAGATCGGCCGTTCCATCAGTCTTGTGGTTGCCGATCCCGGCGAAGAGGGCAAAACTTCACCGCTGATCCTGATTAATCCCGAAATCATCACGCATGAAGGAGAAGCCTGTATCACTGAAGGCTGTTTGAGTGTTCCCGGCTACACAGCCGAGGTTCCACGCCATCAAAAAATAGTTGTCAAAGCCTACACCCTGGATGAAAAAGAGGTAAAATTGACCCTGGAAGACTTTCCCGCAATCATCCTCCAGCACGAACTCGACCATCTCCAGGGTATTCTTTTTATCGACCGGATCAGCCGCCTGAAACGCAGCATCTATGATCGAAAATTTAAAAAAGGAACCCTCAATCCATCATGAAGATCCTGCTCCTAGCTGCCGGACAATTTGCGATCCCCACTCTGGAACTTATCGCCGGACACCGACCCACGGTTGAGCTCAAACTTTTTTCTCAACCGGATCAGGCCAAAGGCCGGGGCCGTAAACAGACCCCAACCCCGGCCAAAGAGGCGGCTTTAAACCTCGGCCTGGAGGTTGAGACCCCAAAAGATATTAATGCCCCGGAAAGTCATCAACTGATTGCTGAGTTTGCCCCGGACTACCTTATTTTAGTGGATTACGGTGCCAAACTGAGCCCTGAAACAATCGCCCTGCCCAAACAAGCCGCAATCAACCTCCATCCCTCCCTGCTGCCCACCTACCGGGGCCCGGCGCCGATGCCCTGGGCTCTGATCAATGGTGAACCAATGACCGGGGTTACAACCCAACTGATCGGGGAGAAGATCGATTGTGGTAACATCCTGTTTCAGGAACCAACCTTTATTTTCGACCATGAAACCCTGCCCCAACTCTCTCGACGCTTAAGTATCCTGGGAGCCCCGCTGGTCTGGCGCACAATCCGCGAATGGGAAGCCGCTACTGTGGAACCTCGTCCTCAAGATGAAAGCCTCGCTTCATTGGCTCCCAAATTTAAAAAAGAGGACGGGCTGATTAACTGGCAGGCCCCGGCCGAAGCCCTCTTTAACCGCGTCAGAGGCTTGAACCCCTGGCCCGGAACTTACACCTTTCATCACGGCAAGAGAGTCAAAATAATCGAGGCCCGACCCGTTCAAGCCCCTCACATTCTAGCCCCCGGAACGATTCTGGCCGATACCGGCAAACTCCTGGTCGGCTGTGGCCAGGGCGGCACTTTAAGCATCGAGCGCCTCCAGGTTGCCGGCAAACCGAGCCGCAGCGCCGGTGAATTTCTGCGTGGCTATAAAGCCCGGGAAAATGATTTTTTCGGCACTCGTTAAATGAAAACTCCCAAGACGCCTCAAACCGACGACCTGCAACCTTCAAAAAAAAGGATTTTCATCGGCCTTTTAGGGCTCTCTTTCGCCCTTATCATGCTACTCATTCTGATTGGCGGCTGGATTGCAACAATTGGTTTAAACCATCTTCATCCCAGCCTGACCCTGATCGCCCAAGTTATTGCCGGACTCGCTTTCATCTTCTTAACCGGTATTATTTCGGCCCTGATTTTCTCCATTCTCTTGGAAAAAGATCTGCCCTTCACGCAAAGGATTCGCGGTTTGGGCATCAAACTATTCCTCCCCTTAATGGAGATCTTAGGCCCCCGTTTAGGCATTTCGAAAGAGCGTGTACGCAACTCTTTCATCGAGATTAACAACCGCCTGCTGATCTCCGGAAATCGTCATCTGATCCCGCCGGAGCGCCTGCTCATGCTGTTGCCTCACTGCCTCCAGAGAGCCGACTGCCAGCGCCGCATCACCACCAGCATTGACAACTGTCAGCAGTGCGGCAAATGTGACATTGACGCCCTGATCAAGCTCGCTAAAGCCTATAAGATCCGCATTGCGGTCGCTACCGGCGGCACCCTGGCCCGTAAAATTGTCCGAGATCACAAACCGAAAATAATCGTTGCCGTAGCCTGCGAACGTGATCTGACCAGCGGCATTCACGACACCTTCCCCCTGCCGGTCTACGGTATTCTCAACCAACGCCCCGAAGGTCCCTGCTGGAACACCAGAGTCGATGTCAGCGAAGTTGAAAAAGCTCTGCAAGTTTTTCTAAAAAGAGTTTAGCCATTCGGATACTCATAATCCAATAGCTAAGTTACAGCGGATAGCGGCGAACTTTGTTCGCTGGGAGCGCAGCGAGGAAGTACTCTTGGGGTGCGCCCTCTATAACCGGGGACAGAACTAAAGGTCTGTCCCCACATCGAGACAATTCGAGGACAGAATCTGAATAATTACGAAAAGAGTTTTACCGGAAAGGTGTCCCTTCCATTTGTTCCTTTTGTTCAAGAAATAGGGGAGATTGCCGGTGCCCTTGCAGAATCTGCAACAATCCACATCAGCGGTCTGCGGGGCTCGGCCCCGGCCCTGCTGCTATCTCGATTAAGCAGTCTTAAGGGTTCCGGTTTTATCATCATCAGTGATGATTTTCAAAAAAGTCAGGATCTTTGCCGCGATGTTGCCGCCCATCTCGAAATATTACCATCCTCAACCCTGAAACCTGAACTTATAACCCTGCCTCCTTTACCGCGCCTGGCTTACCGACAAACTTTGCGCAGTGGCCGCATCGAACGTGAGCGCATCAAAACCCTGGCCCGGATCCGCGGGCTTAAAAATTTCCTCTGTTTCACCACCATTGCCGCCTATACCGATCGGCTGCCCGACCCGGCCGGTTTTTACCAGCGTTTCTCCCGCCTTGAATGGGGCCAGACTATCGACCGGGAAAAACTTTTCCAACAACTTGAAAAATCGGGCTATGTTCGGGTTCCGGTGGTTGATGAACCCGGAGATTACAGTGTCAGAGGGGGCGTGATTGATATTTTTTCAACCCTGCATGAAGAGCCCATGCGCCTCGATTTTTTCGGGGATGAGATTGAATCGATCCGCCCTTTTGATCACCTGACCCAACTCAGTAAAAAACTTGAGCATGAATTTATGGAGCTCGGCCCAGCCCGGGAAGTTTTGGCTCCGTCCGATCTCGACCCGGCTCGGCAGCGAGTCAGGCAGCGTTTTGTTGAACTTAACGATTCTCATATCGCTCTAGGCCGGGCCTTGGAAGAACTCGGCCAAAATCCGAATCGGCCCGGTTTTGAGGCCTGGCTGCCAGCCTTTGAGACACAATGGCATTCACTGACCGATTTTTTTCCTGACGACACGGTTGTCATTTTCATCGACCCATTAAGTCTGAATGATCAACTTGAAGATCTCAATCAACAGCTTAAGGAAGGTTATGAACGGGCCTTGGCAGAACAGCACCTGGCCTATCCACCCGATGCTTACATGATGTCACTCGAGAAAGCTCTCTTGAGTCCTGCCGGCCGCAGTACCATATATTTCGACGAGCTCAGCTACAAACCGCAGGCCCCAGATGACCACGATCAAGAAAGCCAACCCCTTCAACTCTCCTTCAAGACCCGAGATAATCTTTTTTTAAGAGAAAGTATCAACCAGGCCTCCGGAACGGCTGGAGAAAACCCGCTGGCGGCCGCCGCAACTCTGCTCAGAGAGCATCTTGACCGGGGTTTTCGCATTTTTCTGGCGGGCCGCAACCAGACCACCGGCGAACGCCTCAAAACCTTGTTACTTGATTACGGCTTGCCGGTTAACAGCTCTTCAGAAAGCATCAAAAAGATAACTAAGAGCATCACCTTGATGAATGTCCGCTTGAGTTGCGGAGTTCTGCTGCCAACCGAAAAAATTCTCTTTTTAAGCGATAGCGACCTCTTTGGTTCCAAACATAAAACCCGGGCCGTAAGCCGCCGTCAAAAGGATAATCGCGACTCCTTTTTTGATGATTTCTCTGAAATTAAACCGGGCGACAAGATCACCCATATCGAACATGGAATCGGCTGTTATCAGGGTCTTAAAACCCTGACCGTAGAGGGTATTGTCAACGAATATCTGATCCTTGAATACCAGGGTGAAGACCTTCTCTATGTGCCGGTCGACTCTTTTGGCCAACTTCACAAATATCACGGCAGCGGTGACCGTCTGACGACCTTAAGCCGTCTCGGCGGGCCCCAGTGGGCGGCAGCCAAGGAAAAAACCAGAAAAGCGATTGACGACCTTTTACTTGAACTTCTCGATCTCTATGCCGAACGCGAAGTTATGAAGGGTCGAGCCTGTTTACCGCCGGATCATCTCTTTCGTGAATTCGAGGCCTCCTTTGCCTACGAGGAAACCCCTGATCAACACCGGGCAATCAAGGAAGTAATTAGTGATTTGACCGCAGAAAAGCCGATGGATCGTCTGGTCAGCGGCGATGTCGGTTTCGGCAAAACCGAAGTTGCCCTGCGGGCTGTTTTTCTGACTATTTTATCGGGCCGCCAGGCCGCCATCCTGGTACCAACTACGGTTTTAGCCCAACAGCACTTTGAAACCCTTAAAGAGCGCTTTGCAAACTATCCGGTGACGGTTGCCGTTTTAAGCCGTTTTCGCACTCCAGCCCAGCAAAAGCAAGTGGCTGAAGATCTACGTAAAGGCACAATTGATGTAGTTGTCGGAACCCATCGCCTGCTCCAAAAGGATATCTCGTTTAAGAATCTGGGCCTTCTGGTCCTTGACGAAGAGCATAAATTCGGCGTCCGCCACAAAGAGAAATTAAAGAACCTTAAACGCCAGCTCGACGTCCTCTCGATGAGTGCGACCCCGATTCCGCGAACCCTGCAATTCTCGCTCTCCGGAATGCGATCTTTAAGCGCGATCACGACCGCCCCTCGTGACCGCCTGGCAATCAGAACTTTTGTCGCCGCCTATGATGATATTATTATCAGGGAGGCGGTTGAAAAAGAGCTTAATCGTGGCGGCCAAATCTTCTTTGTCCATAACAGTGTTGCCACCATCGAAGCCCGGGCCGCCCGACTCAAAGCCCTGCTGCCTTCCGAAATCAGAATCGGTGTCGGGCACGGTCAGATGCGGGAGAACGAACTGGAAAAGGTGATGCTGGGCTTTGCCGGACATCAATATGACTTGCTGCTCTGTACAACCATCATTGAATCGGGCCTCGATATCCCCAACGCCAACACCATGATTATCGAGAATGCGCAAAACTTCGGCCTCGCCCAACTCTATCAAATGCGCGGCCGGATCGGGCGTTCACAACGCAAAGCCTACGCCTACCTCCTGGTTCCGGAGCTCGAAAGGCTGACCCCGGAGGCCCGCAAACGGCTCAACGCCCTGGCCGAAGCCAACACTTTAGGAGCCGGGTTCCGCATCGCCATGCAGGATCTTGAAATTCGCGGAGCCGGTAATATACTTGGCAAAAAACAGTCGGGCCAGATCTCGGCCATCGGTTATGAACTCTATCAGGAAATGCTCAATGAGGCGATCAATGAAGCCCGAGGCAACCATCAGGCCAAGACTCCTGAACCTGAGGTCAAAATCAGCCTTTCAGCCCATATCCCCCCCGCGTACCTTCCCGATCTGACTTTACGACTGCAATTTTACAAAAAGATTGCGGCGGCGGAAAACGAGCTTGAGCTGGCCCGTTTAGAAGATGAATTAAACGACCGCTGCGGCCGCCCGCCGGAGGAGGTGCTTAACCTGCTGCGACTCAAAAGCCTGAAAATTCTTCTCAAAAGTTATCGCGTTCTGGCCTTAGAGCTCAGTCGCAAAAAAGTCAGCCTCCATTTTGACCCCGAGAGTCCGCCGGCCGCCGAAAAAATTATGGCCCTCTTGCAGGAAAAACAGACGCGCTGCAAACTAACTCCGGAACACTGGCTCAGCCTGGAGGCCACCATTGAGCCCCTTGAACTCTACGCCTGGTGTGAAAAGCTGTTGCAAAAAATCTGTTGACCTGATATTTTGGCGGTTTCGGTTAAGTTATTGCGGGTAACCGCGAATATTGCTTTGATCCCATTCAAGAGGGCAAAGCAAACTAACAAATTACCCTTTGTAACGTAAAGAGGAACTTCAACAACCAAAAGGACAATTTCATGAAAAATTACATGCGCAATCTGGTTAACATCTCTCTTTTAATCAGCATCCTGGTTCTGGCAACAACGATTGCCCCTCTACCGGTATCTGCTGCGACCGCTGATCCGATAGTTGCCGAAATCGGCTCTGAAAAGATCACCTTAAGTCAATTCCAAGCTGAGTTGAATAAACTGCCGCCCAATTTAAAACAGATGGCCAACGATAAAAAAATGCAGAAAGAGTTCCTTGAACAGCTCGCAACCTCAAGACTTCTCTATCAGGAAGGTGTCAAACAGGGCCTCACCAAAGACCCGGCGGTCATGAGCCAGATCGACGAAGCGACCCGCAAGATTGTCCTTTCCGCCCTTTTGCAACGGGAAATTGAGAATCGCATCAAAGCCCCAAGCCCGGAAGAAGTCAATCAGTACTACCTAACCCATGCTATTGAGTTCCAGCAGGAAAAACAGGTCAGGGCTCGACATATCCTGGTCAAAGATGAAAAAGAGGCTAAAAAACTCGTTGCAGAACTTCAAGGCGGGGCTGATTTTGCCACCTTGGCCCGTGACAACTCCACCTGCCCGAGTGCCGCCCAAGGGGGTGATCTCGGTTTTTTCACCCGCAACCGGATGGTCAAAGAGTTTTCCGATGCCGCCTTTGCCCTCAAAAAGGATGAGATCTGCACCCCGGTAAAAACTAAATTTGGCTACCATATCATCCAGGTCGCAGAGATCAAGGGGGAGAGTACCAGACCCCTTGATGAAGTCCGCACCACAATTGAAAACAAACTCACTCAGGAGAAGAAAAGCCAAGTCTTCAAAGAGTATGTCGACGGCCTCAAAAAGAAGCTGAAAATCGTCCTCCACCCGGACGTCATTGAAGCTAATTGAGAAAAATTCACAGATACGCCGGTATCCTCTTATTAACCGTGCTGGTCGGCACTTTTCTAATCAGCTGTTCGCCTCCTAAAGAGGTGGTCGCGACCATTGACGGAAAAGCGATCACCAAGACGGAGGTTAACGCCCGACTCAAAGGCTACAGTGAGAAGAGTGCCACCGAAATAACGCCTCCGACGGTTCAACAAAACCGGTTTTCCTGTGCTAAAGCTGTCTTGAACCAGCTTATTAATGAGCATCTGTTACTTCTTGAAGCCCGGCGTCAAAACCTGATCAGTGATGCCGAAAACCGCCCCTTAAACCATCAGGCTGCGATCCAAAAGGTTTTGAGCCGATTCGGGAAAGAGGTTCCTTTCCCGAATCTGAAAGAGGCCCGAGAGTACTATAAACAACATGCTGAAGAGTTCATCGCTGGCCCCCGCTATCAATTAGAACACCTGCTTTTGAGTTCGGAGCATTCGGCATGTGAACTCAAAGAGCTGCTCGAAAAGGGGGAGATGACCATGATGGAAGCGGGAGTTCAGCAGATCGCCGGAGCCCGGATAGCCAATAGTGGTAAAAATCGGCTGGTAACTGCCGAAGAGCTGCCGCCCGGCCTTACCAAAATCCTGCCCGGTTTAAAACCCAAGGCAATCAGCCAGGTCATCGCCACCCCTTACGGTTACCACCTGATCCGGGTCGAAAGGCGGCTTCCCGCCGGTGAGATCCCCTTTGCCGAGGTTGAAAACCAAATCAAGGACACCCTTTTTGCCCAACGCCTGCAAAACAACTACCAGCACTGGCTAAAACAGAGCAAAGAGCGACATACCATACAAATCTTTCACCAACATCTCGCTGACTTGTAAAAAATAAGGTAAACATGAAAAGCAAATTTACGCCCTCCGGCAAAAGAGTTTTCAGCCTTATATTGATTACCTTAACATTGTCGATAATATTGCCACAAGCGGCACCGGCCCGCATTGTCAACCGGATTATGGCAGTCGTCGGCAACCAGGTTATTACCTCGTTAAACCTGCGCCAGGAGATCTCGGTTGAACATCGCCAGGAGGATTTTAAGAAATTTACCATCAAGGAACAGAATGCCATCATTAAAACGAAGCTTGACGAACTTATCGACAACCTCCTTATCGCCCAGAAAGCGGCCTCTTTAAACATTAGTATCAGTGATGAAGAGATTGATATAACGATTGAACGGGTTCTGAAACAGAACCGCATGACCCAGGAGATGCTGGAAGAGGCTCTGGCAAATCAAAACCTCAACTTCACATCCTATCGCAGCAAAATCGCCAGCGACCTGCTCAAGGCCAAATTTGTCTCAAGAGAGATCAAATCCAACATTATTACAACCAATCAGGAGGTTCTCGACTACGCTGAAAAAAATGATCTTTTCTGCCGGGATGAGAGTGTCACCTTAGCCCAGATTTTCATCCCCGAAAGCTCCTCCCACGCAACCGCCGGGAAGGATGATAACATCTGGGAAAAAATCCGTAAACGCCTGAAAGATAAAGAAGCTTTCTTTATTCTGGCAAGTGAGTTTTCAGAAGGTCCGGCGGCGGCTAAAGGTGGCCGTCTGGGCACCTTCAAACGCGGCAGCCTGCTTTCGGAGATCGAAGATGTGGCTTATCAACAACCTTTAAACAAGCCCAGCAAGGTTATTAAAACTTCACTGGGTTATCATATGATCATAATTACCAACCGTACCGGAGATAAAGAAGAGTGCTCTCTGACGCCGGAGGCTGAAGATCAGATCAAAGAGAAACTTTACGAAGAGAAGCTGACCCAGGCCCTGGAAAACCTGAGTCGGGATCTGCACCGCGAATACCGTGTCAAAATTATGAAATAGGTAATAGCACAAATAATTACAAACATTAAAGACTATTGCAATGTCCAACCAACCAGCCTGCCGCCAATGCCGCCACTACTACGTCACCTATGACCCCAAAAAACCGTACGGCTGCCGGGCCTACTCTTTCAAAACAAAAAATAATCCGGCCCAGGTGGTCTTAAGTTCCTCGGGAAAATCCTGCCTGATGTTTGACGCCAAAAAGATTTTACCTGAAACAGATTAACAAGTTTGCTCAAATACATAGGCCAGCGAGAGGTTAAGGTTAACCCATGTTTAGTATGGGATAAGAGTTGTTGAAAAATTCACCTTTACCTTGGTCTTTATGGAGGGGAAATGGCAAAGATTGATGCATTCTTCAAATACATGATGGACAATGACGCCAGCGATTTACATTTAAGTGCGGGCTCCAAGACCCAAATCAGAAAACATGGTGAACTGGAGGAGTTGAACTATCCAGAAATATCCAATGATGCTCTGGAGAGCTTGCTCTTTGAAATTATTACGGAAGAACAGAAAGATGTTTTCCTGGCCAAAAAAGATCTTGATTTCGCCTATGAAATCCCTGATGTTGCGCGCTTTCGGGCCAATTATTTTGTCCAAAAGAGGGGTGTGGCCGCAGTTTTCAGGGTTATTCCATCAAAGATAATGTCAGTTGAAGACCTCGGTTTACCCGAACAGATCCTAAAATTTACACAGCTGAACCGGGGTCTGGTTCTAGTCACCGGGCCAACCGGAAGTGGCAAATCAACAACCTTGGCGGCGATCATTGATTTCATCAACCGAGATCGTAAAGATCATATTTTAACAATTGAAGATCCAATCGAATTTGTTCACCAAAACAAGGGTTGTTTGATCAACCATCGGGAAATCGGCACCCATACCGAATCTTTTGCAACAGCCTTAAGGGCCGCACTGCGAGAGGATCCAGATGTGATTTTAGTGGGTGAGATGCGTGATCTGGAGACCATCGAACTGGCCATCACTGCCGCCGAAACCGGGCACCTCGTTTTTGGAACCCTGCATACCAGTTCAGCAGCAAAGACCATCGACCGAATCATCGATGCCTTTCCCGCCGGGCAACAGGCCCAGATTCGCACCATGCTCTCGGAATCACTTAAAGGAGTGATTTGCCAGCAGCTCATGAAACGGATTGATCAACCCGGTCGCCTTGCGGCTCTGGAAATCCTCTTCTGTAACACGGCAGTCGCCAACCTGATTCGGGAGGCAAAAACTTTTCAGATTCCTTCAGTGATGCAGACCGGTAAGAGAGAGGGGATGCAACTACTCGATACGGCGATTATGCATTTTTTAAAGAAAGAACAGATTTCACCCCAAGAGGCCTACCAGAAAGCTAATGATAAAAGCGCCTTCGCCGATTTTTTTACAAAAAGAAAAGATAAATAAGGTGCCCCCGGAACTCCCACCATCCGAAAATTTGCGCAGTCTCTTCCTGCATCACATAGCCATCCGGTTTTTTTGTGGATCTTTTTTTGCCTGAATGATGAAAAAGTGAGTTTCAAAACGACAAGTGGCGGACAACCTCTTTTCAGAAACAAAAAAGCACCTAACGAATGAACGCTAAGTGCTTGATTTTGTACTGGTGAGCCGTACAGGGGTCGAACCTGTGACCCTCTGATTAAAAGTCAAATTTCAGCACCTTTCACCTTGCACCATTACACCTCATTAAACATCATTTTTCCCTTTGACTTTAGATACTTAGTTGTGTTATTAGCTTCATGTTTCTTCACTGAGAATAACCTTGCAAAACCCTAAAGTGGGGGGCAAAGTGTGGGGCAGAGTGTGGGGCAGATTTGAGGCATATAAAGGGGCAAATAGACATCTTCATTAAAAAGTGTGGGGCAGATTGAGGATTTTAAGAAAAATGAAAAAAATGGAAACAATAAAAATTAGGCGCTTTCACCCATCAGAACTATCAAAATTAAAGGCTACAGGTAAGCGCTACAAGGTACTTCTTCCCAAGAACAACTTCCCCGGCTTACTTCTGGTGGTTACTCCGCAAGGGAAATTGAATTTTGTTTTCAGGTATCAGTTCCAGAAAAAAAGAAGAGAGCTATCTTTAGGCTCTTGGCCCACAAAAACAGTTCCGGTTTTGCGCTCTATCTACGAAAAAGCCCGGTCTGCTGTTGCTAATGGAATTGATCCCCTGGCCCGAAAAGAAGAAGAACAACGGCAAAAGGAAAAAGAGAACCGGTTGAAGGAGTTAGAAGAAACGATGGAGCCCCTGCTCCCCTCGTTGGCAAATGATTACCTTGATGCAAAAGTTAAAACGCTGCGGCCATCTACCATTACCGAATACCGCCGCATTTTGGATAGATATGTTTTTCGAATATGGCCGAAAGTTCCCCCTTTGGCTGAGATAAAGATTACCGACTTGAAGCGGCGGGATATTAAATTATTGATCGATCATATAGCAAACAAAATGCCGAACAACTACTTGCGAAGCCCGAAAGGTCGATCCACAAAAGGGGCTCCGACAATGGCAAACCGGATTTTAGCGGTAATCTCCGGACTTTGTAGATATGCTGTAGAATTCGAAATGATTGAAACCAACCCGGCCCACGGAATAACTAAACCCGGCAAACGAAAACCCCGCGACCGCTGGTTGACTATGGATGAAATCGGTATAGTTGGTCGTGTTCTGAATAATGAAGCGCCTCGGTTAATTCGTGACTCTGTCTATCTGGCCCTGTACACCGGTCAAAGATTGTCGCAGATTGCCGGTTTCAAACCCTCCTGGATTAAAGAAGGTTGGATTGAATTTCCCGCACAAATAATGAAGGGCGGAAAATCTCACAAAATCCCCTTAACTCCACAAATTAAAGACTTGATTGATCTCCGGATTAAAGAGAAGCTTGTCACCGGCGGCTACCTGTTTCCCGGCATTAAAGATAATAAGCACGCGCACCCGCAAGCCTTAAAACGAGGGTTAGCTCGTCTGTTTGTAAATCCTGAACGTGAAAAACGAATAAAGAATAGAACATGCTGGCCGATTCCAAAAATTAAAATCATTCCCCCTCTGACTGCTGCCGATATTGAACGTTTCTCTTTCCATGATTGCCGCCGCACCATAACCACCCATCTGAACCGCCTCGGTTTT
>DAOVTG010000065.1 GCA_030633185.1 Deltaproteobacteria bacterium | reverse complement strand
GGTTTTTCAGGCACTCGACATACTACATGTATGGTCTCGCGCCTGAAAAACCACAACATCTTGTATATCGAAATTTTTACTTAGCCATCCCGTGACTTTTTACGAGGGCATCAAAGATAAACAATCCGTCAAATCATTGACGTTTGTCAAAAAATCTAACCCGACACCCGGGGTCTATTCCGGGGACACCTTACTTATCTCCCTGTCAAGACAGGGAGATAAGTAAGGTGTCCCCGGAATAGACCATTTTTGAGGTAAAAACTGCTCCCCCTCGCAACCCCTCATGGATGAACTATGGCCAAAATTCTGGCTGTTTCGCCCCCGTGGCACTGAACTCGATGCGGGATTGTGGAGTCGTAATAGATACAATCGCCCTCCTCCAGGGTATCGGTGTGATTTCCGAGGGTAACGTCGATACGGCCGTCCAGGACATAGATAAATTCTTCGCCTTCGTGACCATAACATTTGTCATTTTTAATCGTCGCCGGCTCCAGGGTGATCATAAAGGGTTCCATACACCGGTCTTTCTTGCCCGCGCCCAAGGATTCATAGGTGTAACCGTAACGCACCCCCTCTTTCGAAGCAAAACGGGAAACGATATGCTCTTCACCTTTACGAATCAGGGTAAAAGGCTCGGTTTCCTCATTGCCGAAGAAGGTTCCGATGTTGACCTCCATCGCCTTGGCCAGATGAACCAGCACACCCAGAGAAGGTGAAACCAGATGGTTCTCAATTTGCGAAAGGACAGCAGTTGAATAACCACATTTTTCCGCCAGATCCTGCAATGAGATATTCGCTTCCTGACGCAGTGCTTTTATTTTCTCACCAACCTTAACCACTTCCATTTTTCTATCCTCGAGAGTTATGATTTAACCGCCGCTGCACCCGCCTCAATGGCTTTTTGATTAGCGGGAATCATCTTATGGTACTTGGGATTCAGAGCGTCTTTCAACGCAACCGAAACCGAGGCCACGGTAACCGCTCCGCTCTTTTGCACATAGGCCCCTAAAGCCACCATATTGGCCAAGCGGGTATTGCCGGCTGCCGCTTCGGACAGGGCGTTCAGGTCAAGGGCAACCAGATCGATATCGTCACGCTCTGAAACCTCGGGCGCAACTAAGGTTTTATTTAAGATAACAACCCCGCCCGGTTTCATTCGGGGCTCAAACTTAACCAGTGACGGCCGGTTCATAATAATCAGCGACATCGGCCGTCCGACTATCGGAGAACCTACCTCACGCTCATCAATAACCACCGAACAGTTGGCCGTCCCGCCCCGCATCTCAACCCCATAGGAGGGCAGAAAAGTAACATTTTTATCTTCTAAAATCGCGGCATAGGCGAGCAGGTTGCCGATCAGCATTATTCCCTGACCACCAAAACCGGCCATAATCACATCGTTATACATAAGTAATACCTTAAGATCAAAGAACGTCAACAATATCTTTCTGTTTCAAAGTTCCCAAAGGAAAATAGGGAATCATCTCTTCAGCAATGCGATCGTTGGCCGCCTGCGGCGTCATGCCCCAGTTGGTCGGACAGGTGGAGAGAACCTCGACAAAAGAGAAACCCTTACCCTCAATCTGCATCTGAAAAGCCTGGCGAATCACCTTGCGCGCTTTTTTGACATTACCCGGAGTATTGACGGCAACCCGGGAAACCAGAGAAGGCCCTTCCAAAGCGGCCAGCATCTCGGTCATCTTGATCGGATACCCATCTCGGTGACAGTCACGCCCATAAGGCGAAGTCGTACTGCGCTGGCCGAGCAGGGTCGTCGGCGCCATCTGGCCGCCGGTCATACCGTAGATCCCGTTATTAACGAATATAACTGTTATATTATCGCCTCGATTAGCGGCATGAATCACTTCCGCAGTACCAATCGCAGCCAAATCCCCATCACCCTGATAGGTAAAGACAACATGATCCTTAAGAACCCGTTTGGTGCCAGCCGCCACTGCGGAGGCCCGGCCATGCGGGGCCTCAATCACCTCCCCCGCAAAATAGTCGTACAAAAAAACCGAACAGCCCACCGAAGCAACCCCCACGGTTTTCTCCCGTACGGCAAAATGGTCAAGAGCTTCAGCTACGAGCCGATGCACAATACCGTGATGACATCCCGGACAAAAATGAAACGGCTTATCGGTCATCGCCTCGGGCCGTTTGAATACCTGCTTCATTAGTAACTTACTCCCTAACTTTAGTTGCTTGATTGAGCTGTATAAGTTTCACTAATCACGTCATAGAGATCTTCAGGCGTAGGTACCGAACCCCCAGGCCGCCCATAGAAATCAACCTGGCAATCACCCGGCAAGGAGAGCCGCACATCTTCAACCATCTGGCCGGTATTCATCTCGACAACCAGAAATTTTTTCGTCCGGCCGCCCACATCCAACAAGGTTTGGCGCGGAAAAGGAAAAAGGGTGATAGGTCGTACAAGACCGACCTTCATCCCCGCCTCACGTACCTGGGCAATCGCACTTTTGACTATCCGGGCGACACTGCCAAAAGCCACCACGATAAGCTCTGCATCCTCGGTATCAACTTCTTCGACCATAACATCGTCACGTTCGAGACGTTCATATTTTTCCTGCAGATGCCAGTTATGTTTCTCCATCTCGCCGTCGGCAAGAAAAAGGGATGTAATCTTCCGCGGAGTCCGCCCTTTGGCCCCGGTAATCAGCCAGTCGCGATCAGGGTCGCCACTGATCTTTTCCGGAATCCAGGGAATAATAGGCTCTTTAATCTGGCCTAGGATGGCATCTCCCAAAATCAGGGTCAGCATCCGGTATTTTTCCGAAATCTCGAAGGCTTTGATAGTTAAATCATAAAGTTCCTGGCCCGTATGCGGGGCCAGGACAATAAGTTTATAATCACCATGACCGCCCCCTTTGACCGACTGAAAATAGTCACCCTGGGTCGCATTGATACCGCCCAAACCGGGCCCCTGACGGCTTATATTAACGACTACGGCTGGCAGTTCGTTGCCAGCAAAATAGGAAAAGCCCTCCTGCATCAAAGAGATCCCGGGACCACTGGACGAAGTCATAACCCTAACTCCGGTCGCGGCTGCCCCGAGCAGCATATTGATCGATGCAATCTCACTTTCGGCTTGCAAAAACTCGCCGCCAACCGCCGGCAGATGTTCGGCCATATATTCGGGAATCTCATTCTGCGGGGTTATCGGATAACCGAAATAATAGTGACAACCAGCGTTGATTGCCGCCATCGCGATAGCTTCGTTACCTTTCGTAAAAACCTTCTTCGGGATACTCATGCCGAACCTACCTCCAGACCGCAATTGCTACATCAGGACACATCTCGGCACAACGACAACACCCGACACAAACATCCGGGTTCACCACGACAACGTGCTGATAACCACTCAAATTAATTGCCTTCCCGATCTCAAGCACATGCTCGGGACAAGCATCGACGCAAAGAGCACAGCCCTTGCAACGTTCCTTCTCTATTTCAACCTTTGGCATTGTTACTCTCTTCTCCCAATGGTACTACTTTTTTCTTACATCAACTTAAACAAAAGGGCCCTCTATAATAGTTAGCAGAGAAAATTGTCAACCTAAAAAAACTCCACCCTAAACTAAACAAAACTATAAAAAGAGAAATCATCACTCCCGACATCGGTTGGCGTATGGCTGAAAAACTCGGTCGCGGTCGCCAGAAAATCGAGATACTCGGAAAAGCGTTCCGGTTCACTGACCTGCTCAATCTCACAACCATAATAAAAAAAACCGTCGACCAAACCGGCCTTCACATTTTTAACTCTGCATTTAAGCTGCAGTCGGCACTCTGCCGTAACGTTCATCTCAAGCAGGAAATTGCGGGAGATCTTGCTTTCACTAACCACACCCACCCCCTGTGAACCGACATCAACCATGTAGGAACGTTGCGACAAGAGAACACTGTAACCATCTTTATGCATGGCTGTCAAGGTTACCGGAACAAAACCATTATAGCGAGGGTTACTCCAGATTTTCTCAGTCTTAATCCCCCGTTCGTCAGGCAGTTTAAGACAGAGGTGATAGAAAGGAACATAGCTCACTTTGAGCACCGAGGTCTTGAAATCATACCGGATACCGGCATGTTCATAGCTCAGATAGATAAGATTATTAACGTAAACCGCATCGAAATAGCGCCAGCGTCCGGCTTGCGTCTTATATTTCGGCCGATCCAAAATTATAGTCTCTCCCACCCGGGTCAAAAGATGGGATTGAAACTTATCACCGGTCACAAGCCTGGCAACATTAACTATCTGGTATGGTACAAACTGTAACTCTACGACCACCTTCCGTCCCCTTTTCCACTCTCTTAAAAACCGGCCCCGTCGAGGGCATCCTAGCGATCCTTTTGCAAACGTTCCCAGACATCCTCAACCAAGCTTCGGGTATACGCAAGATCTTTAGTGTTATCAACCACAAAATCGGCAAACTGCAGTTTTTCATCAATCGGCAGCTGGGCTTTGAGAATATTGGCAGCCTCTTCTAAAGTAATGCCGTCACGCTCGGCGAGACGCTCTATCTGCACCTTATCCGGGACATGTATAACCAGCAGCTTATCAAAAAGATACTGCAGATTCAGCTCAATCAACAGAGGAACCGAGACCTGAATAATGGCTTCCGGGTCTTTTGCGACGATCTCGGCCGTTTGTTTAAAAAACTCCTCATAGATCGGCGGATGCGTAAAACCCTCAAGTTTTTTGCGCTTCTCCATATCACCAAAAACAATATCCGAGAGTTTTTTTCGATCCAGAGAACCATCGCCAGCTAACACCTGACGACCAAAATAGTCAACAATTTTCGCCAATCCCGAGGTTCCCGGTTCAACCACCTGGCGGGCAATCAGATCAAAGTCAATCAGTGACGCACCCAACTCACTGAGCATCTTGGAAACCGTACTTTTGCCGCTGGCAATACCGCCGGTTACACCCAAGAGAAAGTGCCGGCCATCACCCTTGATTTTTTTCATCATCTCATCAAGTCCGAGATAGGTCGGCGGGGAAACCGGAGCAATATCACTATCGGCTCCGGCAAAACTGATCGGGTAACGTACACCCCGCCGATAAAGAGCCTCCAATCCGGAAAGTGCTTTTGCCATCAAGGCCGCCGGGATAGCCATCACCATTTCATCATCCTGGGCATGACCATACCGACGTTCACCATAACAGGGAATCCCCACGGAAGCTTTACCGTTCTGGTAACAACGAACAATCGCATCGCTGCAAGAAGACTCCCCGACACAAGAAAACTGCATGACCTCGTAATCACAAAACTGCAGGGAGTTGATCAACATCATGATCTGGGCCGGGTTGGCATAGATTAAAACGATATCGGGTTCGAAAGGATTGTAGACCAGGGGTGCCATTGCCAAAGCTTCATAGCGACCCGTAGGAAGCCGGGGAATCGCCTCTTCAAATTTACGGCCATCGGCTTTGGTCGCAACCCAGACAATGTTCCGAAAAGTTCCGTCTTTATGAGTTTCTGGAACTTCTTCCAGGCCCAGAATCGAGGAGCAGGAGGGAAAGAGAAAATCGCCAAGATCAGCCCCCACGCTCCAATCAAAATTACGCACCAGATTAATCATCTGGCACATCGTCATCTTGCTCTGCGGCCGCCTGAGAAAAGGGATGGTTTCGAGATCCTCTTTTTTCTCCAGCATTTTAAAGGCCACCGGAAATGATTTTAAGCGTAAGAGACGCTCACATCGCCTGATTATTTTTTCCCAATCATGTTTTTGCATATTTTATCCTCTTTAATAGCTTAAGTTAAAGCGGGTAGCGGCGAACTTTGCTTCGCCCACTTCGACGGGGTCAAAGCTTGACAAATGGCGGGTCAAGTTTGCGTTTTTTTCGAATATTGAGACCGCCATTTATCAAGCAATGACCCCAACCGAGGCAGGTCGAACATTGGCTTTAGCGGAAAGTTACCGGCCGATATTTGCCCTCTTTTAAGGCGGCCAGTAACTCTTCTTCATCATTTATAACCTGCTCGAAAGCGGTTGCGAAGAGACCTACGGTTGAAATATCGTGAGCGTCACTGCCGCCGGTGGCCGGCAAGCCCAACCCGTTGGCCACCTCTAAAGCTAATCCATTTTCGGTCGCCGTCACCTTGCCGTTCAGGGTTTCCACACCATCAACCCATTTAAACATCTCCCGGACCATCGCTTTTTCAGACGTCAACCCCACATCATCGGCTCCAAAGGTCAAAAAACCCCTAAAAGGATGGGCGGCAACGATAAAACCACCAACCGCCGCAACCTGTTTTTTAAGCTCTGACAGTTTGATAATACCCTGAATATCTTCATAAAAACCAAAAACCAGCATATCACCCTGCTCGGTCACAATTTCATTCACCCGGAAAACCGGGAAATCATGTTTTTCCCGCAGAGCCTGCACCGCCTCCGCTGACCAGACATAATTATGATCACTCAAACAAACCCCATGCAAACTGACCCGTTTGGCCTCTTCAATCATCGCATCCACCGAATCGGAAGCGCATGGCGACGCCGGGGACGTATGCAGGTGCAGATCGATAACAAAATCCCCCGGAGCCGGGACTCTCCCGGCTGACGCCGTGGAAACGGCTCTCCGCACCGGAGTTTGCCTGACAACCTCAGACCCCCCGGTAACCGGCCCGGACGAAGCTTTTTGTTTTCCCGTAACAACCGATGACCCGGCAACCGCCGCCCCACCATTAAGCATAAACAGCTTGAAGGTAAGCTCACAATCCTCTTTCAAGGCCGCCTGCCATTTTAACATTTTGACGGTTTCCCGAACCGCGTAGGCACATTCAACAAAAAGATTGGCAAAATGCCGACAGGCCCGCCGACCCACAGTTTTATGAATCTTCTCATCAATCCCGGCTTTAAGACAAAAACCTTCAGCCTCTTCAAGAAAAGTCAAAGCCCGAGGACATTCAGGTGTCGTCCAACGCAACCAGCGCCCCTCAACCGCAGAGCAGACCAGATCGCTGATATTAACCTTGAAGTTGATCTCCAGACTGTAGATCGAATCATCCAAAATCCCGTGTACACTCAAAGTCTTTTCATCAAGGCGGGCCACGTTGACCACTTTATTACGCATAAACTCAAGCATTATGCCTCTCCTCCGACATTCTCCGCCTCAAGTTCAGCAACCAACGGCGTTCCTTTGGCAAAAGCCGCACAACGATCATAGAGGCGGATACTCTTTTTGACCATCTTGGAGTAAAAAGCGACCCTGCCAGCCTCATCATCAGGCGCTTTCAGGAGAACCTTTTTGGTCAACATCAGGATCACCCCATGGCAGCACTCTTCGACCATATAGACCAGTTGTTCAAGATTTTCCTCTTCACCCAGCAGACCTCTAATGATCTTCAACATGCCGGAACCAACCCGAACCCCGATCACCTTTTGCAGGCGCTCATCAAGATCTTTCACCTCTTCAAGATAGGCGTGCCGAAAATGACCTGAGATCGCTGAAATCTCCATATCCGGCATTTTCACCTCAATGGTGACTTCGGCATCCGTCAAACTGTCCCGCAAACGACAAACCGAACGTAGATCAGCAGCATTGATTTTTTCAACGTTAGTACTGCGATTCATGGAAAAATTAAGAATATTATTCGACATATTAAAAAACCCTATTCCACCGTAAATTTCCAGGCACAAAACCACTCTTCAGGATGTTCGTCTGGGGGACAACCAACGCATTCAGTCACAATCCGTGAATCAATCGTCCGAGCAAAATAGGGATACTCGACCAAACCGACGGATTTACAAGGGTAATCCTCCATCCCTTTGCGTTTCCTGGCCAACTGCACCCGGCACTCATTCATCCGAAAAATAATACAATTTTCATCCACGTCTTCAATCGACTGCTTATTGATCAGGGCATACATTCTGAAAGCCAAGGCTTTTTTCAGGGCCGGGATACCGCCCTTTTCCGGCAATCCAAGAAGCTCTTTAATACGTTCCGCTTCAAATGGAGAGTACCTTGTCCAGCAGGAATCATTGCAGCGTTTGGCATCGTTCATACCATACTTTTTCTCGACCGCCTGAAACCAGATTCCATCATTGGCCAGCCAGTTAACCCCAAGATTCTTGAGCAGATCAACCCGCTCATTACGGGAAAGTGTATGCAAATGGGCCGGAACCCCATCCTTAACTTCAAAACCGAAAATCTTGGACAAACGGTTTAACTGATTTCCGAAACTGGCTCCCCAGACCTCCGCTTCAACCTCCATCGCCTTTTCAATTCCCAACTGATTCTCAACCTGAGCCAACCAATAACCATAGTGAACCATGGTCCGCCGAAAAGCGTCAATGGTCATATTCGTCAAAAGCGAATCATCCGCTTCATCAATAATTTTGTTCATATCACTCATTGTATATTTCCCCTTTTATCTATTTGAGATCTTTTACTTTTCCCCCAAAATATAACTCTTGCCCCCTACGACAAGAGAAAAACCACCGTCACCATCCTCTTTTAACAGCTCCGCCAAACGAAAATGAGCCGTCGGCAGACAGCAAGCCTCAAACCGGCCCGCCTTCACTTTAACCTGCAACACACCACTATTATTAAGCACTAGACTTTCCGGTTCGAGATTTTCACGAGTGCCGTCATCAAGTTCCAGAACAACCTTGGCAAGCTCTCCATCGGCCCTCTTTTCCACCACTACGCCATGTATAAAAAAAGGGGTTTTCTCAACCTTTACCGGGGCTTGCTTACCCTTGTAATCGATAAAAAGTTCCCCTGTAGACTCGTCAATCGTCAAGGAACTTTTAAAAAGTGCCAGGATCTCGGGGTGAATAATCTTGTTACCTTCATACCACCACTCTCCCTGACCATCTATAAGGATATAATCAACACTCATCTCCATTTAAACTCCACCCCTTAATTATATAAACCGCCGACAATCTCTACACAGGGTATCAAACAAAGTCAAGTAACCCTTCTATTCCGGGGACACCTTACTTAATTCGCAGGCAAGCCTGCGAATTAAGTAAGGTGTCCCCGGAATAGAAGACATTTTTCTTGACAGAAAAACCGTGCTGATGATAGGGAACCACTGATTTTTTCACCCTTGGACTCAGAATATTACCAACTATGACTCAACCGCAACCCGACAAGCACTTTGCCGCAACAGAAACCAGCGCTGAAACCATCGACGAGGGTGCAACCGAGTCCGACAGCAAGCCTACACGGCAGACCCCGGATGAGACCTCCCCCGAAAAAAACAAAAAAAAACGGCCCCGAACTTCGAGCCGGACGCAGCCTAAAGGGATCGCCGCCCTCTTTGAAAAAGAGGAACTCAAAGGTCTCTTTAGCACTTACCTGATCACCATCTGTGTCATCGAAGGCTTTATCTTTTTTGTCAGCTTTTTAAGTCAGATGGGCCCTGAAACCGTCCCCTTTCCCTGGAAATCATACTTTTTTGCCGCCTTCATCATCCCCTTGACAATTACCTTTCTGCTCGGTATTATCGTCATAAGCTTTGACCGCTATATCTTCGGCCATCAGCCGCTCGCCAACGAAATCGACAAACTCTTTCAGACCGCGACCGAAACCCGCAGTCGGATCCATAAATTTCACGCTTTCCTCTATGTCCTGCGCCAGATCCCCTTTCTTTTAGGTTTGCTCTCTCTGGTCGCCCTCTCCGGGATTGCCTATAAACTGGACGATATCCTGACCGTCATCGGTCATGTCGGCGGGCGCACGGCCCACTATCTGTTTATCGGCTTGGCCATAGTTTTTGGGGTAGCCGTAGTCATCGGCCTGATCTGGATGTTTTTAAGCTACAGTTTACGTAAAAAGACCCTCGAATACCAATATCAATACAAGAAGGATGTGATCGACAAAACCGGCCTGGTTATAATCGGCGAAGATCGGGTAATGGATCGAGAGGGCCGAATTCTCTCATTTGGCCAAGCGCGACTTAACCACAAACCCCAGCCTGATGATGATGAAATCCTGATCATTGACCAGACATAATCCTTACAACCCATGAAAAATCTGACCGCAGCTCTTCTGGTCTTTCTGCTCTTCTCCTGTGCCGGGTCTCAGACCGTACAGCAGCCCTCGCCACCACCGCCCGGTTGCTGGCTTTTACAACCGGTTATCTATCGCCTGCGCCAGAGCGCCCGACTTGAATATCAGGGGAAAAAGGAGATGCTTGAGGGTTTTATGGAGCTTGATCTGACCAAAGACCGGGCTCAACTAGTAATCTTCAACGCTCTGGGTCTGACCCTGCTTAGTATTGAAATTGAACGCCATAGCTACCAACTGCCTGAAACTGTTAGTGGATCGGAAGACGAGGCACCTGCAAACCGCCGCAAGCAACAATTTGCCGCCGCAGTGGCCACCGCAGTCCAGCATATCTTTTTCAGCCTGAATAGCGACCGCAAAAATTACTGCCGTGACAATCCGTCGACGCCAGCTGAGTTCAACGGGACACCGCCGAGACTGACAAGAATAAGTGAAAACCGACAAAAACCGACCTGGATTGTCACCTACCATGACTACGACAACGATCCGGCCAATCAACTACCGGGCCGGATTATCCTGCAAAACCGCAAGCCGGACTATCGCCTGACTATCTGGCTCCATAAAGCAGAGGTGATGTAATATGATCACTATGCGCCGGGCTCTGCAAAATACGGCTCAGGGAAAATTGATAACGAGCGGGGCTGACAACGGTTTTCGAAAGTT
Organism: Deltaproteobacteria bacterium; assembly: GCA_030633185.1. GTDB lineage: Bacteria > Desulfobacterota > Anaeroferrophillalia > Anaeroferrophillales > Tharpellaceae > Tharpella. Next base: position 336 of record DAOVTG010000065.1, on the reverse strand, counting down.
TTGTCCGGCAGCTGATTTTATCGGCTTTGACGGTCATTTCCCCGACTACCCGATCTTGCCTGCGATGCTCCAGATTCTGCTCGGGATTATCGTCAGCGAAGAGCTCTACGGCCAAAAACTGGCCTTACTAAAACTCGACAAAGCGAAATTTATGGCCCGGATTCAACCGGAGCAAAGCATCACGGTCTCCTGCAAAATCAACCGGCCCGCCGCTGAAAACCTTCAACAGACCATTAAAGCCCGGATTATAATAACCAGCAAAGAGCAAAAAGCCGCATCAATGACACTTTTTCTGCAGCAAATATGAAAAGAAACCCTTTCAAGATAATTCCGGGC
>DAOVTG010000086.1 GCA_030633185.1 Deltaproteobacteria bacterium | reverse complement strand
TTTCGATCCGGAATCGCCGCAACCGGTGAACATGGCGGCGATGAATAGAATCAAGCAGGCTGCAATAAAACCGTTACAAGGGGCTTTACGAGTGAAAAATCTGGACATGGTTTTTCATTCCTGGGTAAACAGTTGACGTCGATAATCGATTTTAGTTCATTGTGCTTTAAACCCCGGCCAGCATTTTTTTCAGGTTGTCCTTGGAGGTCATGCCGACAACTTTGTCAACCTCTTTGCCCTGGTTAAAGAGGATTAGGGTCGGGATTCCACGCACCCCATATTTAGCCGGAGTTTTAGGGTTTTCATCAACGTTGATTTTGACGATTTTGACTTTATCACTGTTTTCTCCGGCAAATTCGTCGAGTATCGGGGCAATCGCCGCACAGGGGCCGCACCAAGTGGCATAAAAATCAATCATGATGGGGGTGTCGGAATTTACCAGCAATTCGGCGAAACTTTCATCGGTAACCTGCGTAACATTTTCTGACATTTTTGATTTCTCCTTAATCGTTGGTCTTGAATTTTGAGTAATTGCTAAATAAAAGTAATAAAAATTAGAATTTTTAACGATCCCGGTTCAGGATATAATCGGTGATAAAGTGCAGGGCTTCTCTTTCCGGTGATCCCGGAAGTTGATCCAGGATAGCATGAGCTCTTTTTAAGTATTTGTCGGCTTTGCGGCTGGTGTACTCAAGGCTCTGATAGTTTTTCAGCAGTGTATGGACAAAATCAAAGTCCTGGCGTTTGACATAGTCCGAGGTAATGATCTCCTTAATTCGTTCTTGCTCCTCGGGGTTTGCTTGTTGCAGGGTGTGAATCAAGGGCAAGGTGACTTTACCCTCTTCCAGGTCAATGCCGATGGTTTTACCTAGGTCTTCCTCGCAGGAGTTGTAATCGAGGATGTCGTCAATCATCTGAAAGGCGATTCCCAGACAGTGACCAAACTCTTTCATTTTCTCCCTGAGACCGGGTTCGACATCGGCAATAATGGCCCCGATCTCGCTGGCAGTTGCCATCAGGATGGCGGTTTTGCCATCAATTATCTTGATGTAATCATCTTCGGTGGTAGTGATGTCGGCGGTTTTCATGAGCTCAAGGATTTCGCCTTCAGCCAGTCTTTTGGTCGCCGTGGAGAGTGATTTTAGGGTTATCAGTGAACCTTGGTCGACGGCCAGATCAAAGGCCATGGCGAAGAGAAAGTCGCCGACCAAGACTGAAGCTTCGTTGCCCCAGATAGTATTGGCGGCAGCCAGACCGCGGCGCATGTCGGCTTCGTCGACGACATCGTCATGAAGCAGGGTTGCGGTGTGGATAAATTCAATGACGGCCGCCAGCAGGGTGGCGGTTTTGCGGTTGCCGCCGAGCATCCCGCAGGTCAAAATCAGCAGAGCCGGGCGCAACCGTTTGCCGCCGCTCAAGATGATGTGTTCACCGATTTTTGGAATCAGGGCGATATCCGAGCCCAAATAGCGGGAGAACGCGGCTTCGGTCTCCTTGAGCTCACCTTCGATGAGTTCAAAAACTTGATTGATATGAGTGAAAGAGGACATATATGTGGGCGGGGCTTACTCTTAATTTAGGTTGTTGGTTAGTTTTTGTCGCGAGTGATTGTCAAGAACCCACTTCTATAGCGTAAAATAGCGAGGCTGTCAAAAAAAAAGTCTCTTTTGGGTGACGATAAATAGTGTTGCTATGGTTTGGCTTGGTTAAATCATCAGTGGGTTTTCGATAATGATACCCGAAGCGCCGTTTTTGCGGGCCGCAAGAAGCAGCATCCCGGCCCTGTCGGAGTGTTTGGGGTGGATGAACTGGAGGTGTTTTGGCTCAAGTTTTACGGCTTTAAGATGAGTAATAAGTTCGGTCAGCCGTTCAGCCGGAAAGATCAAGATGAAGAGCCCTCGGTCGGCTAAGAAAAATGCTGCGGCTCGGGCCAGGTTTTCAAGGTCGCCGGCCAGTTCGTGTCGGGCGAGGCGTTTTTGCGGGCAATGATTAAGGCGGCCTCCGGCAGCCGGATAGTAAGGAGGGTTGCAGACGACAGCCTTGAAGCGACCGGCAAAGCCTGATTTTTCGCTTAAATCACGGTAGTCAGCCGTGATGATTTCAATACGGTCGCATAATTGGTTGCGTTTGACATTGGCGGTTGCCAATGCTGCCAGGTCGCTCTGAATCTCGATACCGGTGAAGCTGACGGTTGCTAAATCACGGGCTAAAAGGAGCGGCAAAATACCGACCCCGGTGCCCAGATCGAGGCTTTCGCCATTAAGGTGATCCCGCCATTGGTCGTAGTGTCGGTTAATGAATTGGGTCAGAAGAAAGGGATCCTGATTGTAGCGGTAACCATTTTCAGGCTGCTCGATTTCGAGATCATAGTTCGGCGGCTTTTCCAGGGAGGTTGTCATAATTATTTAATTTAATCGAGACGGTTGATCAATAACCCGGTTGCCAGTTTGGGGTAGAAGAAGGTTGATTTTTGCGGCATCTTTTCGCCATGGTGGGCAACCTCTCTGACCTGGTCGATTTTGGTTGCTTTAAGGAGAACTGCGATTTGGGCCTCACCGGTGCGAACGGCATTGATGGCGGTGGCGGCATCCTGGGTGTAGCGGGTGTAGTGTTGCTGTTCCATGTCAGCTGAACTGATTCCCAGAATATGATTAAAAACAAGCTGTTGCAAGACTGAAACATCAATGGCTGCCAGGGATGTTGGTAGTTTGTCGAGAATTTCAGCGGCGGCTTCTCTATTAAGAGTCAGCAGCAGAGGCTCGGCAAGTTTTTCGGCCAGAAAGATGAAGCTTGAGTGGTCACCATTTTTCTCCAGTCGCTCGAGCAGGTTCGGAATCTCCCGATTGGTGCTGGCACCGCATTTTTCAATGGTAAAGTATTTCGCCAGGTGGCTCTCGAGCTCAACCGGATCCGGGGCCGGGAAATTTGAGAGCAGGCGATGAGTCGGCAGAATCGCAAGGCCCGGACTCGACATGCTGGAGAAATAGCTCATAACATAATCCCAAGGTTGGTTCTCCCCGGCTGAAGGGGTCGCGGCCCGTCTTTCTTGTTGGTAGAGAAGGGCGGTTTCATAGCGATGATGGCCGTCGGCGATAAAAATTTCTCGATCCTTGAGATGGGTTTGGGCCGCGGCAATGGCTTTGGCATCGGTGATCCGCCAGAGGCGGCGGGTGATGCCGTCTTCTGTAAAGGTGAGCATTGTTTCAGGTTGACGGGCTTTGCTTAAAGTCTTTTCAATGAGGTTTTCTTTATCCTCGTAAAGGGTGAAGATCTGACTAAAGTTGGCTCGGCAACGGCGGGTCAGCTCAAGGCGGTCTTCCTTGGGGGCGCGCATCGTTTTTTCGTGCGGACGGACAGCATTTTTCTCATCTTCCAGTTTCAGCAGGCCAATAAAACCACGCCGACAATAGCGTTTGCCGACCGCCTCGAAATCCTCCTCAAGGTCGTAGAGAGCCGGTTCCAGATCACTGATCAGAACCTTTTCGGAGAGCCACTGCGCAAAAGTTGAAGCCGCCTCTTCGAACTCGCTTTGAGGACGACTGCCACCCATCTCTTGAGCAGCTTTGCCGAGAATTAAACGGATTACGTTATATGGGCTATTGCTCAGAAGCTCGGTTTTAACAGGATCGGTGATGACGTCATAGGGTGGGGCCGTGACCTTTGCCATGTCGTCGATAATTTCGGGGTTGTAGTAGACCCCCTTAAATGCTTCAATCTGAGGCATGAATATTTCTCCCTATATTGTAACTATTCAGGTTCTGTCTCAAAACTGCCGGGATTGGGGTCATTGCTGGTAAAAGGTGCGTTAGCACCCCAGCTTTGACCCCGTTTATGAGAGCGAAGCAAAGTTCGCCACTATTTATTGTAACTTTACGGTGGGCACCTGAATATTTCTCCCTATGTTTTAATCAGCCGGCGAAGATGTCTATGGCGGCGACGACGAAAAGGGTAATGCTGATATAGCCGTTAACCGTGAAAAAGGCGGTATCGATTTTTGTCAGGTCGGTCGGGCTTAAAAGTTCATGTTCGTAATGTAGTAGTGCGGCAACCGCCAATAGGGCCAGAAGAAAGAGCCAGCCTAATGAGGGGGCGGCCAGATAGATAAAAAAGAGGGCGCCGAACATTCCCAGATGCAGTTTACGAGCCAGGATCAAGGTTTGTTCGATACCGATGGTTGCAGGAATCGAATAGAGACCTTCTTGTTTGTCAAAATCGATATCTTGTAATGAGTAGAGCAGGTCAAAACCGCTGACCCAGCAGCCGACCGCAAAGCCCAAGACCAGCGGCGTCAGAGCTAGTGATCCGGTAATTGCAATCCAGGCTCCGATCGGGGCCAGTCCGAGGCAGAATCCGAGAATGTAGTGGGTGTAAATCGTATAGCGTTTGGCTGCCGAATAGGCGGTCAGCAGCATGATAACGTAAGGGGCCAGCTGCAGGCATAAAGAGTTGAGCATAGCGGATGCAAAGATAAAGATCAGATAGCTTGCACAGGTCAACAGGAGAGCCTGCCGGGTATCGATCAGGCCAGCCGGCAGGGCTCGGTCTTTAGTGCGGGGATTGCGGGCGTCGATCTTGGCATCAAGCAGGCGATTGGCTCCCATGGCTCCGGTGCGGGCTCCGGCCATGGCAACAATAATCCACAATATTTTCCAGAGTGAAGGTAGGCCGTCAGCGGCCAACAGGGCTGCCAGCAGGGCGAAGGGCAGGGCAAAAACAGTATGAGAAAACTTGACCATTTCAAGAAAAGTGCGTATCCGTGGTTGGGGGGGTGGTTTGATTTCCATGTCAATTACCTTCCTGTGTTGAGGTAGGGCTTTTAGGTTCATTTATATCGGGCACCCCCATTACTCTATTTGAGCTGTTGATGCAAGGTCTGTTTGAAAGGAGAAAATAGTATGGTAAAATTGGCGGTTTCGATGGGAGATCCGGCGGGTATCGGCCCCGAGGTGACGGTGCGTTCGCTTTCGTTGATGGATGAGGAGTTGCGTCGGGAAGTTGTGGTGGTTGGTGAAGCGGCCTGGTTGCAGCGGGTTGCGGCTGCGATCGGGGGAGCCGAGCAAGCGTTGGTTTTCACGGAAGGTGACGGGTCGTTTGAGTTTTGTAAGAGGCAGTGCCAGGCTGTGGTTGGGAGCGTATCGGTTTGTAATCCTCTGGTTAAAGCTCTGCCCCAACTTGATTTGGGACGTGATCATGCGGTTTTTGGTGAGGCTTCGTTTTGCTACGTTAAATGTGGGGTTGAATTGGTACGAAAGGGGATTTGTCAGGCTTTGGTGACCGCGCCGATATCAAAACATGCTTGGCACTTGGCCGGGCATCGCTATCCCGGGCATACCGAACTTTTACAAGAACTCAGTGGCAGTTCGAAGGTCGGTATGATGTTTTGGGGCGAACGTTTGAAGGTTTTACTGGCGACGACCCATCTACCTCTGGCCCGAGTGCCTGAGGTTTTGACCATTGATTTGTTAGAGGAGCAGGTTCTTTTGCTCTATGAATTTATGCAGAAAATTGGTTTGTCGGGAACTATCGGCTTGGCGGCTTTAAATCCTCACGCTGGAGAACAGGGCGCCTTTGGTGACGAAGAGGAGCGTATTTTAAAACCGGCTCTGGCTCGGTTACATAAATTGGGAGTTTTGGTTGAAGGGCCAGTGCCCGCCGATGTGCTTTTTCATCAGGCCTTAAATGGTCGTTATGCAGCCTTGGTTGCCCTCTACCATGATCAGGGTCTGGTGCCTTTTAAAATGCTCTATTTCAGTGATGGTGTCAACCTTTCGCTCGGTCTTCCTTTTATCAGGACTTCCGCTGATCATGGGACAGCGTTTGATATTTCTGATAAATTTATTGCCGACAGTCGTAGTATGGAAGCGGCCCTTGCGCTTGCCGTTAGATTAGCAGGTGATTAATGATATTTTAATGTTTTAAAATGGTTAGAAATATGTTGGTTCGGTCTTATAAAAGTCTTGACAAGAGTTTTTTGCTCGACTATATGGGAAGCTTTCCGGCAGCTCTGCTAAGGTGCTGTTTGTTTGTAGCACCGGCCTCCGGTTAAATTTTTCGGAAGCTGTTAAGAAGCTGTTAATCTTTAATGTTTTACGGGGAACGCGGTTATGGTAAAGAGAGAGAAATCCAACTATATTATCCAGGCAGTGGTTCACGCCCTTACCTTGCTCGAAGAGTTCAGCGGCGATGTTGATGAACTTGGCGTAACCGAACTGAGTAAACGTCTCAAACTCCATAAAAATAACGTCTTTAGGTTGCTGGCAACGCTTGAGGAGAAAGGCTATATCGAGCAGAACAAGATAACCGAAAACTATCGTTTAGGCATTAAAAGCCTGGAACTGGGTCAAACCTTTATCCGGCAGATGGGGGTTTTGCGCCAAGCCCATCCGGTGATGGAAAAATTGTGTAAAGAGTTGCGGGAAAACGCTTATGTCGGGGTTATTCGTAATCATAATGTTGTCTACCTGGATGTCGTAGAGTCCGACCAGGCGGTTCGGGTTGTTTCCCGGGTCGGTTCACAACTGCCGGTCTGGTGTTCGGCTATTGGTAAAGCCCAGGTTGCTTCGATGAATGCCGGTGAGTTAGAGAAAATCCTGCCGCCGGTAAAACATTGGGAAGCCTGTACGCCGAAATCAATTCGCGACAAAGAGCTCTTTTTTAAAGAACTTGAGCTTATCCGGGAACAGGGCTATGCCGTTGATGATGAAGAGTATGATCATGATGTCAAATGTGTCGGGGCGGCAATTCGTGACTATACTAAAAGAGTGGTGGCCGGTATCAGCGTTTCCGGCCCCTCCTTCAGGCTGACTGAGACAACTATCAAGGAGAGGATCGCACCTGCAGTAAAACAGGCGGCCGCTGAAATTTCCCGGCGTCTCGGTTATGAGGTTGCTCTGCACATCGAAGAGAAGAGTTCCGGTTCCTGATTTCTCCCCAGTCGTCAGGTCATCTCTATATCCACATCCCCTTTTGCCGTTCTCGTTGTCATTATTGTTCCTTTCCCTCGGTAGCGGTTGAAACGGTTCCTGAAAAGGCCTATTTGGCTGCTCTTGAGGTTGAGTTCCAATATCGGCTCAAGAGTTGGCCGCAATCTCCATTGCCTCTGTCCACCCTCTATTTCGGGGGCGGGACGCCCTCCCTTTTTTCTCCCTCTTTCTATGCCCGTGTTATTGATATGTTGGCCCAGAGACTTGGCTTTTGCCCTGATCCGGAAGTAACTCTTGAGGCAAATCCGGCCGATATCAGCCGGGGGAAAATTGCTGGTTATCGGGTCGCCGGGATCAATCGCATCAGTCTTGGCGTGCAAACCTTTACGCCGGAAGGATTGCAGCTTCTCGGCCGTCGTCATGACGGATTGATGGTTGAAAAGGCAATAGATTTAATCCGCCGTGGGGGTATTGAAAATCTCAGCCTTGACCTGATTTACGCCTGGCCGGGGCAGAGCTTGAACGCCCTGACCAGGGATTTGCAGAAACTTGCACTTCTGGCACCGGAACATGTTTCGGCCTACTCCCTCTCCCTGGAACCGGGAACCCGATTGGCGCAAGCGGTTGTCGCAGGAGATTTGCAGGCGGTTAGCGGGGATGATCAAGCCGAGATGATGCAACTAGTTGAAACCGGCCTGAAAGATGCGGGCCTCTATCGCTATGAAATCTCCAATTTTGCCCGCAACCGACATTTGCAAGCTCAGCATAATCTGGCCTACTGGCAGCTTTACGATTATTTAGGGCTTGGGGCCGGAGCCTGTGGGGGCTGGCGTTGCCGAAAAGATCCGCAACATTGGGCGGAGCGTTACTCCAACATGCCGGATCCTTTTGCTTATATGCAGCGGCTGGGGCCGGTCAATACCTCGCAGTCCGTTGGCGGTAAAACTCTCGAATCCCGGCCTGAGCTCTGGTTTGAACAGGAGATCATCGATTTGAAAACCTCTTTTATCGAGTCCCTGATGATGGGTCTAAGGCTTCGTCAAGGGGTTGGCCTGGCGGGTTTGAGAGACGAGTATGGCGCGCAAATAGTTGATGTCATGATCCTCCGGGCGCAAAAGGTGCGGGTTGATGGCTTGCTTGATTGGGACGAAAGTAATCTTTGGATAACCGATAAGGGTATGTTTTTAAGTGATGAGATCCTAAATAATTTAATATGAGCTAGGAGACTGTTCGAGAATGCTCTTTTCCCCAGCTCTTCGTTATTTTTTAAAAATGACTCGATCTGAGAAAAAATTTCTATTCTCGGACATCCTAGTGGTGTCCGTTTAAGATGTTGACATTTTAAACGGTGCCCATTATTCAGGCTAACCATTTAAAGAACGTGTGGGGTAATTCTTGAAAATGTTGTTTAATTTTAACCTGATAATTTTGGAGAGTTTAGCATGAGCGCAAATGAACCTGGGCAGATGCCCGAATTTACGGTCGACACCAACCACCTCTATCGTGAAGAGACAATTACCGATCTTAAGATCGCATCAATAAAGATCTTGACGCCCATCAACCTTGACGGCAGTGAGGATAAGAGCCGGGCACCGATCTATGTCGGCAATACCCAACTAATGTCGCCGGAAGGGCCGGTACCGTTGCAAGCCTCTTTAGAGGCCAACAACCTCGAAGAGGCGATGACTGTCTTCCCCGACGCCATGCGCCAGTCCCTGGCTGAGATGGTCGAAAAGATCAAAGAGATGCAGCAACAGCAGAAGCAGAAAGAGATGGACAGCTCCAGGATTATTATCCCCGGTCGCTGAGTTGGATACCGGAATACGACCCGCAAGCGACTCACTCAAGGTTGTGCCATGATTGAGTCGCTTGCAGGAGGATGGCGAGTTTTTCAACGGCTTCGTAAATCATTTGCCCTCCTCTTGCAGCCTGACATCAAAACGACAAACTCTGTCCCCGCTTGCCCAACAATCAATCTCTTTTACCCGGAAAGCTTTTCCCGTAAATGTCTCTAGAATTCCGGCAATGAAGCCCTCATCATATTGACAAACCATCTCATCCGTGAATGGCAGACCGGAACAATCCAAATCTTCAGCAACCGTCAACGTCATTTCCAAGCGTTCCAGGTCAACCTTTTCCACCCTCAAGATTCCAATTTTCTGCTCTTTTAATGTCTCCTGTAATTCTGCGACGAAGCCGTTGAAATCTAACTTTTTATTCAACATGTTTTCGCAGAAGTGAAACTCGGCTAATCTGCCGGCCTTGATGATTAAATCGTTTGCTTTCTCTACACCAAACTCTTTAATAAGCACATCCCGCAAGGTGTATTGAA
>DAOVTG010000154.1 GCA_030633185.1 Deltaproteobacteria bacterium | reverse complement strand
TTGACACCCACCCCGGACTCAACGAAGAGACTCTGCTCTCCATCGCCATTTCAAACTCTCTGCTGGTCGTCATGCGGCCCGATTACCAGGACTATCAAGGCACCGGGCTGACCATAGAGGTGGCTCGTGAACTTGAAGTCCCCCAGATGATGATCCTCATCAACAAAGTGCCTGAAACATTCGATTTTGCCCAGATCCAAAAGAGTGTCAGCCAAACCTACAACTGCCCGGTAACGACCGTCATTCCCCACTCCGAAGAGATGATGACCCTGGCCAGTCAAAATATTTTCGTGCTTCGTTACCCGAATCACCCGATTGCCACCCAGCTCAAACAAGTAGCCAAAAGCCTGATTTGTTAAGCAGATGAACCGATCTCAAACCAATCACCGAAGAAAAATCATCAAGATTTCAGGGCTTTGTCTCTTAATAGGACTTCTTTACGGCATCGCCAACTTTTTATCGGGGAAATATTATCTCCCCGGATGTTCATTTGCCGAACTTCGCCCACAAGTAATCATCCCCATGTTCATGGGCATTATCTATGGCCCTCTCCCCGGATTTGTCTGCGGTGGATTGGGAGATATGCTCGGCTACACCATCTCCGGGAAAGGCCCTTTTATCGCAATTCACTGGAGTATCGCCAATGGTTTAGTCGGTTTCATTCCCGGACTGGCCCGATACTTTGGAGCCCGCTCAGTTGACTCGATTATCTCTTTTGTTAAACTCTTGATCTTGTTACTTCTGGCCTCCAGCTTGCCCTTTATCTTCGCCACCGGAGTTGAATTCTGGCTCGGCCGAATATCCTTTCACCAGGCCCTGTTTGCCTTCTTTCTGCCCATATTTATCACGGATACACTTTGGGCCTTGATGCTTATCCCGCCCCTGATGCAGGCTTGTAAACTGCTGGTGGTGCGCATTGAAATCCGCACCATTTTAGCCATTTACTACCTCCTTATTGCCACAATTATGGTCACCTGGCTCAGCGGTGTGATTATCACTATGCATGAAAAGCTACGGATAGAGGAACTTTATACTCTGGGAATAATTACTCTAATCATCCTGATTGTCGGGATTGCGGTCAGCGCCGTCTCTTCAAAAAAAATCACGGCGCCGCTGGTCAGCCTGACCAATGCCGCCCGCCACATTGCCGATGGTAACTACAGCGACGTAGAGGAGTTGAGCAGCATCAGTAGCCGCCAGGATGAACTGGGAACGCTGGCCTCAGTCTTTTTAAAGATGACACAGGCCGTGGCCAAACGCGAACAAGACCTGCAAAAAGAGTTGACTGTTTTAAAAATCAAAATTGACCATAATCAGCAGAGCTCTGATCTCAAGAAAATCACGGGTTCCAACTATTTTAAATTACTCAAAAAAAAGGCCCACAATTTACGTCAACAGAACAAAATTGATTACGCCCAACATCCAACAACCCCTAAAGGTGAAGGAATTTAAACCCCGTGGAAGAGCACACCATCCCTAAAAAAGAGATCGGTTCCATCCTCAATAGCCTCATGCGATCTTCACGTTTTTCCAAAGAAAAAAAGGTTAAAACAGCTCCCCATGGCACCTTGCAAACCTCCTTCGGGGTGCCCTTGAGAGAACAAGATAGCGGTAATTTTGTTATCGATATGACGCCCCAGCGGGTCTTTTCCGGAATACCGGTTTTTGTCAATTCCCTGGGCCGACAGATTATAGAACAGTGCCGGAGTTTGCCGGTTGATCTTCTGACTCAAGTCAGAGTTGACTCTGAGCACACCCCGGAATTGGCAGCTTTGGGCGTAAACCACGTCGTGATCTACGCCCGAAGCCTGGTCGCCAACCGGCTCCCGGAAAACCGGGAAAAATTCATCCATCATCTTCGCCTGGTATTTGATGCGGTACAAACCCGGAAATGGGGCAGCCTGATTTTCCCCAAAACCTTCTCCAAAGAAACTGATGTCGACCAACAATCCGAGCAAAAGGAGGAACTCGCCATTCTGTTTCCTTTTCACACCCACGACGAAGGGACTCAAAGCTATTTCATCCTCCTCGAATATAATCGTGAAAACAGATTTCTGCGCCTGACAATTGAAGACGGCAGACAGTCTCGCCTCCATCTCAAACGCATCCCACACCGTATCGTTAATGACGTTGGGCGCCAACACTACCGCCAGGATATTGCGACAATGGCGGAACAGATTTTTACCGGCATCCACCGTGAATGTCAAAACCAACGCAATGAATACATTGAACTTCCCGGACACCAGAGCGCTCTTTTCGAACGCCTGAATAACTCCGGCCTCAAAGAAATCTCCGGGGCAGTCTTCAGGTGGCCCCTGGAAACGGCGGAAAATTTACTCCTGAATCGGGAATCTATTTTTCTCCTCATCGCCAAAACCCTGCTCCTCTTTGAGGATGAAGACATTATTCAAACCCTGTCGGCCGGAAACACCATAGAGATGATCGACTCAAACAAATACATCTATCTGGATCTCTCCAGAAAAGGAGTGAGGCTCAATATAAGTATCGGTAAACGCCGCAAATTAACCGACATGCAAAACCACCTCCAACGGATGCCACAACTTTTGCAAACCCAAAAAGAGCGTCAGCAAATCTCTCTCGATAAATATCGAATTCTACTGATTCACCATGCCACCAGTGAGGTCTTAGGCTTTATCAAAGCGCTGGAAAAATCCGGGTGTGCCGCTTTAACCACCCTTTTCATACGCTATCAGGGAGTGGTTCCCGACTCTCACCTGGAAGACATGTTGAGTTTGCCGGAGCAGCGTTTCCGCTTTCACTCCCTGCAACGGATTGAACGACATCATTCAGTTGGTGGAACCTACATCCTTTCGCATCAATTTTCACCCATAACCGAGCTCGAAGCCCTTGACGATGCTTTACGATCACGACAAGGAGACTATCTCGAATCGATGAATCTTGCAGCCGGACACCTATTTTTCAAAGAGGCCTTCAGAGCTCAAAATAAGGGTCAAAAAATTATCCTGATTGAAGATGGTGGATACATGGCCCCGCTTTTGAATCACTTTTGTCAGCAAGAGATGATGCTGGTCGACATACTCAAAGCTTTTGCCCTGGAGCCCCCTCCGCAAATACCGGCGGCGACCCCACTTAAAAGTTGGCTGCAAGAACTTCTACCGGCCACCTTCGAACATACTGCCAATGGTTATTACCATCTTCAAAAGGTAGCGCAAAACGACAAAGGACTTATCTTTCCCGCCCTGACCATCGCATCTTCCAAATATAAAAATATTGTTGAAGCTGAGGCTTGCGCCCATTCGATTCTGAATGCCGTGGAATCAATCTTTAACGGGCTTGGCAAATGTTTTATACATCGACACGCTTTGGTCATGGGGTCACAGGGCAACATCGGCCGGTTTCTTCTCCGCTCACTTGCGGGCCGGGTTACCTATGGTTCGGCCAGCGGCCTGGATATCAAAAGACCTGAGCCGCAAGATAATAATTTTATAGAGTATTCCGACATCAACCAACTCCCGGAAAAACACTGGAAAGGGCTCGACCTCTTCTTGGGTGTCACCGGAGTTTCAGTATTACAAGCCGATTTTTATGAAAAATTAATCCTTAAAGGAACTTCCAGGGATCTATTTTTTGCCAGCGGCTCGACCAAAACTGTTGAGTTTGAAACACTTACCAACTGGCTTGATAAACTGACCACAATGCAGCATCCGACGATTGGTGATCATCGGGTACAAATAGAAAAAAGATCCATAAAAGATCCGCAACACATGACCATACAAGGGCATCTTGTCCGCATCGTCTTTGAAAACTGCCCTGAAACCGCAAAAAGCCCTCAGCCTTTAGATAAAAATTTATACCTGCTGGGAGACTCCATGCCGATAAATTTTCTCTATTACGGTGTGCCGGTTGAAGTTATTGACGGTGTTTTCGAAGAACTTTTCTGTCTCCTGACCGGTTTTGTCTCGCGCAATGAAAAAGGATGGCCCTACGTCCCCGCCATCTATGCCGTCGATATCGACATTGACAAATATGGCTCACCCAGGAAATTATAATTATGAAAACAGTTCTCACTTTGACCATTTCCTTTTTATTGTTGCTGCAAACATGCGGATGTTTTTGTCTAAAAGCTCCCCACCACCTCACCTCGGCAGAGATAATTAAATGTTTGGGGCTGGAACCTATGTCCGATGCTGCTTGTCCCGGTTTTTTTCGACCTACTTATAAATCCGAACTTAAGGCAAAGATTGAGAATGTCAGGCCCGCGGCTTCTCTTATCTACTATCTTATGACCCGGGAACTCGCTATTGACCCATGGCACATACTCACTTCAGATGAGGTTCTACTCTATCATGCTGGAGCCCCGATGAGCCAGATGTTGCTCTATGCCGACGGCACCTGGGAGGAGGTCACCCTTGGGTCCAAGGTTCATCAAGGAGAAGTCATACATAAATTTATTCCGGCCGGCACCTGGATGGGTTTTGCCCTGAAAGAGGATCCCGATTTCGATTGGGGGCTTTACGGGGTAATGGTCGTGCCGGGCTGGCATATTCAGGATATACGCATGATCAAACCAGGAATTGAGCTGGAAACACTTAAGAAAAAATATTCCGCCGCAGTACGGCGCGGAGAAGAGCTGGGGCTATTTTAAATGAGCAAAAAATCACTGTTATCAGGTCTCTTTACTGATTTTCATGAATTAACTATGACTCAAGGCTATTTTTATGCGGGAAAAGCCGCAGAAAACGTCACTTTTGACTATTTTTTCCGGATAAACCCCTTTAATGGAGGGTTTCTGGTTTATACTGGCGAAAAGATTCAGATGAAACAAGAAAAACCAACTGAAACACATAAATTCCTGCTCTCACAGGCGGCCAAATTGGGCTCGGGATACAAACGTTTTAGAGACCCGAATGTTTTTAATGTCGGCATAAGTCAAAAGTTATTGGCCTTGAGCCAAAGACTCCAACAACAAGCCCAATGTTCTCGTTAAAATATGTCTTACAATCATCTAAATGCTGTAGTAATGCCGGATGGTGCCATCCAGCTTGAGTGGGCCAACGCGCCGGGGAAGATCAACCAGCCCGCCGATCACCTGCAAAACGAAATCTATGAACACTACACAAACGAGTCGGAGAACTGGCTCTTTTACGTTGGTTTTTGCAATAGTAAGATAACGTTATCTCTCTCTCCTGCATTGCAATTTTGGTGCAGATTCTCCGGCCTTTTCATCCGTAAACTTAAGCTGACGCCTAACCTGGAAAAACTCCGCGACCAGGCTATCATCCCCCTGACCGATGAGGAGTTCGTTCAGTTGCGGGATCAGATCCCGATGATGCCGGGAAGTGAGTATCTGCATAAAGAGCTCTTTTTCGAGTTATGGGGAACCCTGCATCAAACTTTTTCCCGAAAAATTACGGCCTATGCGGGCTCGGTCGAGGAGTTTGTCAAAGAGTACAGCCCCGACATTCACCTGGCCGGTCGCATCTATTTCCACTTGGTTGAGAACAAAAATCACGAATTCCCATTTGCTTTTCTTGCTACCTATTCGACCCGGCTGAATGAAGATGGCGAGTCTCAGCATCTGCCGTTAAAGTATGCCTTGGAAGAGTATGAAGGCAACAACGAAAAACTTCTCGAACTTCTGGTTACAGTGGATGATGCGGCCCGGCAGAGCGAGTTAGTGGCCGACTTAAGAGAAAGTGGTGAATTATTTCACCCGCTGGCCTGGTCAACCGAAGAAGCCTTTACATTTTTCAAGGAGATCCCTCTTTATGAAGAATCCGGCATTTTATGCCGGATTCCCAACTGGTGGAAGGGCAAAGCCGCAAAGATCGGCCTGCATCTCAGTATCGGCGAGAAAACACCTTCGATGGTCGGCCTAGAGGCCCTGCTTGATTTCAGCCCCCGGCTCATGATTGGTGACACTGAAATATCTGAAGAAGAGGCCCGCCACCTGCTCAATGAATCCGAAGGGTTGGCCTTCCTGAAAAACAAGTGGGTTGCGGTTGATCCGGATAAATTAAGAGAGACGCTTGCGGCCTACGAGAAAGCCCGGGAGCTGAGTGACGAAGAGGGCCTGACCCTGCT
>DAOVTG010000092.1 GCA_030633185.1 Deltaproteobacteria bacterium | reverse complement strand
CGTAGTTACCGGTTTTGCTACGATTGAAACGGCGCTTGCAGAGATGAAAAAAGGGGCCTATGATTTTTTTCCCAAGCCCTTTGAGCCCGATAGTCTGAGGATGGTGGTACGCCGGGCTCAGGAAAGGATGGAGCTCTCCCTTGAAGCCGAGAGGCTTGAAAAAGAGCGTAATCGTACCCTTTTAGATCTTGATAATGAAAAGAGCCGTACTCGAACCATCATTGAATCCCTGCCCAATGGGGTGGTTGTCACTAATACTGAGGGGATCGTTGTTTTGATGAACCCCGCTTTCCTCTGGCACCTCAACCTGGATACCTCCCTTAAACCTGGGAAAAAGCTTGAGGAGTATTTTGATGATGAGGGTTTATGCGAACTGGTCAGGGGGCTTTCCCGAGGGGACTGTACATCAGGCAAGAAATCCTCAAACTATGAATTAGCTTTGCCGGAGAACAAGTTTTTAATGGCTGAAGGGCGCAGCATTTTGGGTGACGAGAAAGATTGTCTCGGAGCCGTGGTCGTCTTGGTCGATATAACTGCCATGAAAGCTCTGGATCAGTTTAAATCGGAATTTATCGCTAAGGTTTCACACGAATTACGCTCCCCCCTGGCAACGATTCATGAACAATTGGTGATGGTTGAGAAAAAACCGGGAAATGACGAATATCTGCTTTCGCGGGCGCGTGAAAAAACCCAAGGCCTGATCTCGCTGATCGGTGATTTGCTTGATCTATCGCGTATTGAGGCGGGCCATGTCGGAGAGGAAGCGCAACCGGTTTTAGTTGATGAGTTGTTAACGAGTATCGTCGATTTCATCAGGGTTCAGGCTGAGAGCCGTAAGCAAAGTTTGGAACTTGAATTGCCTCAAGAGCTACCTTTACCGCCGGTATTTGCCGACCCGATGGCGCTTGAAAGTATTTACGGCAATCTCATTACTAATGCTATCAAGTATACCCAGGAGGGAGGTTTGATCAAGGTGCGGGTGGAGCTGTTGGATAAGCAACTCCAGGTTGCCGTTATTGATAACGGCTTCGGCATGGAGGAGCGCCAGCTTGAGAAGTTGTTTACCAAATTTTTCCGAATCAAGACCGATAAAACCCGCTATATCACAGGTACCGGGCTCGGTCTTTCGATTGTTAAAGGTTTGATTGACAAGCTTGATGGTACCATTTCAGTCACCAGTCAGCCGGATCAGGGCAGTACCTTTACCGTGAGATTGCCGGTTATGGACGAGGGCTGATATTTTGCAAGGCTTCGCCAACCGCCGCAAGGGGTATCTGTTTGCCGGTCCAGAGTGTTAGTGCATGTCTGCTCTGATACGCCAGTACGGTTAAACCGTCCATAAATGAGCAGCTTTGAGTTCGGGCCAGCTCATGCCATATATTATCTTCATTGTTATAATTAAAATCAACCACCATTTGGCACCCTGTAAGGTGCATCCGGCTGACCAGGTTGGTCAGTTCAGGGGCTTCTTGCGGGTTTGACACGGTCGTGGCGTTGATAACAATATCGGCGGCAATTTTCTGTTGCAGGGCATCATCCAGTAAAACCGGCTCCCCACCGCCAATATATGAGGTTATGCCTTCGTTTTTTTCGAGGTCGCGGCCAGCAACCGTGATTTCGGGAACGCCAAGCCAATGCAAAAGAAAAAGTACGCTTCTGGCGGCTCCACCGGAGCCCAGAACCAGGGCCGAAGAGCATTTTCCGGTCTTTAAGCCTGCAGCCGCCAAGGCATCCATCAAACCCAGAGCATTAGTATTGTAGCCTTTCAGGAAGCGGCCGTGGTGGACAATGGTGTTAACCGCGCCAATCATATTGGCACCTTCGGAGAGGGTTGCGAGCAGGGGGATGACTTTTTCCTGGAAGGGAGAACCGATATTAGCCCCGGTAAGGCCGATATCGACCAAGTTTTGCAGACTCTCATCGAGGTTTTCCGGGGTTGTCGTGAAGCATTCATAGCTGCCTGATATACCGGCAACTTTCATTACCTCTTGGTAGATTTCCGGTAATCTTTCGGAGGCTTGCCGCAGACTTAAAAAACCCAATACCGGGTTTTGGCCTTTGTTTATAGGGTCAACTCTATACAATGTATAACCTCATGCACTATCTCACTTAAAAGCCCCGCTCCATCGCTAGATGAGGCAGAGCTTTTAAGTTTTATAAATGAGAGTTCATCTACTGTAAATATTCGGGTATGGACCATTGCGGCCTGCCTCGATGTGGGGACAGACCTTTAGTTCTGTTATTTCTGCTGGGCTTCCTTGGCTTCCGGGGGTTTGATACCCAGTCGTTTGGCGGAGTGGTCGCGACCCATATAGAAATTGAGCCAGGAAGAGGTCTGCCAGAGCTGCCAGTCGCATGGCGGCACGGTATAGGCGGCAATCTTATCCTCTTCATGGTAGGGTTTCAGGCGATCATAAGCTTGTACCCAGATACATTTCTTCTCATTGGGATAGACTTCACACCAGCCTTCATAACTGCCGCCACAGGGGCCGTTTCTCTGGCTCTTCGGGCATTGTGACATCGGGCATACATAGGCGGTATCAAAAAGGGCACAGTCACCGCAGTTCATACAGTCAAACATCATGACTTTCGACAGATGTTCACCAAATGCCATAATATGTTTAGGTAATTTAGTTTTGTCAACCCAGCCCAATATTGGTTTTAAGGCTTTATAGAGCGGGCTTTTCTCCTCAAAGATCACATGGTGAGCCAAGCGGGTAAACTTATACATTAAAGGTGCTTTAGGCCGGCTTGACCGTTCGGTATAGACTTCGGTATTGAGGCCCGTTTTTTCATCTTTTTCAAAAAGGTAAAAACCATCTTCCTGGGGATAGTCAAATTCAGCAACCAGACTCTTCCAGTTGGCGGTGAGCTCTTCACCCTTATCAATGATAAATTCAACCTGTTCATGGGTTATGCCATGACCGGCGATGTGGGCACCCGCCATGCCCATGCCCTTGCCGACCGCATACATCTTGGCCGCTTTCAGGAGCATGGCTGATTTGCCTTTGTCGGCGGCCTTCTTCTCTTCGGCCAGCTCGGCCAACTGTTTATCGGTAACGATGCATCCGGGAATACCGTTGTTGTTCATGAAACGGCCCGTCCCAAATGGGAGGACGTAGATGTTCATCATTACCGGGACATCATAATTGTTAACCTTTAGCCAGGTCAGTATTTCGTGAAACTTCCGTGCGTCATAGCCAAGCTGGGGAATAATAAATTTTGCTCCAGCTTCAACCTTTTTCTTGAGTTTGGCATACTGACCCATCAATTCCGATTCAATCTTCTTGAAAGGGGAGACGCAGGCACCGGCATAAAGATCGGTTGCTGCCAGTTTAATGGTTTTACGCGCAGCCTTGTGTTCCAAGCCTTCATTCATTTTCTCAACCAGGCGTAAAACATTGGGCGGATCAAGATCAAAAACCGGTTTTGCCAAGCCTTCAAAGGCGTCGGAGCCGGAGTAGTCGCCAGTTAGAACCAGTATATTTTTGATTCCTTCAGCAGCCATGCCGCAGAGCAGGCTTTCAATCTCACTTCTATTTTTGTCGCGACAGGCCAAGTGAACCAATGGTTCCATGCCCGCTTTTTTAATCTGCACACAAAGCATCTCGGTTGAGAGAGCCGGGTTACCGCCGGGGTTATCGGTGACGCTGATGGCATCAATTTTGCCGCCAGCGGCCGCTTTGGCGACGTTATCGAGAACCTCTTCATGCGCTATCTCAAAGGCACCGCGTCCCGGTATCTGTTCCCAGGTGATGCAGAAATCATTTGGTTCTAACAGTTTGCCCTTCAAGGTGCTGGCCCGCTCATCCATTCTTACAGCAATCTTTTCAGTCAGGCCGACTGACTCCTTGAGAAGTGATATTGATGCGCTATCATCAGGTGAGATGGTAATATAGTCATCCGCGTCCATCTCCAGGGCTTCCTGGCGGGTCCACCGTTTTGCAGCGTTTTCATCACCGCCCATTTCAACAATGAGAAGCGGTATGTTTTTGGTTATCCAGCCGCCCCGCAGTTTTCTGTGAAGACCGTAAGCTGTGCCGCGTGCTTCCAGGTAACCCAGAACTATGGCATCCGGCCGCTCTTTACGGGCCAGTGTCAACCCTTCATCTTCGCTGGTTGCGTTCAAGACTTCAAATTCATCAAGGCTTTTGCTGATCATTTCCTGGTAACTTGCTTCGCTGCCGATTACCAGAACTTTCGTTTTTTTATTTTCATTTCCCATCTTGGTTCTCCTGAAAACCACATTTACTTTAGGGTTCACTCAAAAATAACTTAGCATTTCGAATCTTTGCCGGTTTTTTAAGTGAATCCTTAATCTGAAATTATTCAAATTATCCGATTTGATCGGAACCCAATTTACCTATCTTCTGTTTCCTCTGATTATCGAGTAAACAAATTTATATTATATCCTAATATATGGAAACGCTTATGATAGCGGTATCTTCATAATTAAAATTTGATTGATGAAAGTTTGCCGAAGCGGGCCGACCAATGTGGAAGCTAGAGTGTTTTTCGCCGCTTGTCCCACAGGTGGTAGTGATTTTTTTCTTTTGCACTGACCCTAGTGTATCATTTTTTAGTGGATGGTTGATTTTGCGACTGTTCTCTTTTGCAAAATCTGTTTTCAGATATCTTATACAGTCTGAACCGTTGATCGTTATCTCCAGGGGCCGAAAACAAATGTTTCCCCGGGGCTATGGCCGGGGAAACATTTGTCAGGGTTTGACTCTATACTGTAGTTTAAAGATCAAGTAGACCTTTAACGCTGTCGATGATCTGGGCTGAGGAGGCTGGTTTGGGCAGATAATCATCAGCTTCCATGCTCATACCGCCTCTGTGTGAGTAACGGGTTGAGCTCACATGTGATGCGACCGCAGTCAACATGACAATTGGTATATCGGCGTATTGGGGATCTCCTTTGAGTTCCGCACAGACTTCAAAACCGTCTTTTTCCGGCATCATAACGTCAAGAATAATTGCATCCGGGGGATTACTCTTAATCTTGGCAAGTCCTTCCACGCCATCAAAGGCTTGTTCAACTTCAAACCCTTCGGCTTCCAGGTTTGCTTTAACGATCGATGAAAAATCGGGTTCGTCATCGACTACGAGAATTCTTTTTTTGTCGCTCATATATTTTTCCTCCTTCAATTAAAATAACACTTTCAAAAAAGTTCGAAACTGAAGTTTTTCTCACTAATTTTCGATCTTCTCTAAAGTGTATAAATACTTTATGGCGCTAAAATTTCAGCCAGTTTATGTTCCCAGCCGACAGTTGAAATCATGGCTCCGGCAAAACCGGCCTCTTTTAATGCAGCCAGCATCTCTTTGGCAAGGTCAGTACAGACCTTAGCTTTATCGTTGGCCTTACGAATCCGGTCAATGACCTGATCAGGAATTACAATATTTTCTTGAGTCTGCTTGATGTAGCGAGCCATACCGGCGGACTTGAGCAGCAGTACTGTCGGGATGATTTTGGTTGTTTTCTTGTCGATTTGTCGCAGGTAGGGATCAATCGCACTAATATCAAAAATGGGCGGAGTAATGAGAAATTGAGCCCCGGCGGTAATGCTCTCTCGACTGATATTGATTTCCTGGGTGAGTTCTTTGGCTTTAGCTCCCGCATTTGCCGTGGCTCCCAGGAGAAAATCCGGGGCACTGCTCAGAGGATTACCCCCCAGATCATGGCCTTGTTGTAAACTTTTCGCGGCTTGCAATAACTCAACTAAACTGAGTTCGTTGACCGCCTTGGTCTGGGGGTGATCGCCGATTTTGGGATCGTCTCCCGGAACCACAATAATGTTACTGATGCCGCAGGCTCCTGCGGCCAGAAGATCGGCCTGGAGGGCCAGTTGGTTGCGATCCCTGCAGTTTATCTGCATGGCGGTTTCGAGGCCTTCATTTTGTAAGGCTATGGCGGCACCCAGGGCACTCATCCGTAGAGTTGCATTGCTCATTTCCGGAACGACAAAAGCGTCTACTTGCTTTTTAATCGGTACAAAATGGGCTATCATTGTGCTGATATCTGCTCCTTTTGGTGGCTCTGCCTCAACCAGGATGGCAAATTCTCCAGCTTCGAATTTGCTCTTTAAACTCATAGGTATACCTCCAGAAAACGAAATTTTAATAACAGTAACAACCACAGTTTAATGGTGTGTCTTTCGACTGTGGCACCTCAATTGCCGCTCTATGACGTAAAATTACGACTTAGTCAAGAAAAAACCACAATAAAACTCGTTACTCTCACTTTTATCGCACCACATTATAATAGTTCTATATGTTAAATATCGGATACTGTATATGAAATAAAAAATATTGGACACAGGATACAAAATAAAAAATACTTGACACTTCTTTGTCATGGAGTTAATTAGCCTGTGATTTTTAACTCATGCCGTTATCAGTCGTGTTCGAACGCGGCATGGTATCGGTTTTTGCTAGATCCTATGTAGAGCAATGGGTTTATGGATCTCTAAATTGTTCATCTTATAACTTTTTACCAAAAACGAGGATATGCAGATGAAATCTGGAAGTAATCTCGAGAAGGTGTTAACAGCGGGACATTTTGCCTTTACGGGTGAGGTTGGTCCTCCTCGTGGCGCAAATCCTGAATCGATCAGGACCAAGGCCGCTTTTCTCAAGGGCAATGTCGATATGGCTAATATGACCGATAACCAGACCGCTATGGTGCGGATGTCGAGTATGGCCGGTTCTCTTATTCTGCTTGAAGAGGGGGTTGAGCCCAACTATCAAATGGTATGCCGGGATCGTAATCGAATTGCCATGCAGAGTGATGTCTTGGGAGCCTATGCTCATGGTATTCGCAATATTTTGTGTCTTTCCGGCGATCATCAACAATTTGGTGACCACCCTAACGCCAAAGGTGTCTTTGATATTGATTCGGTTCAGCTTATAAGTGTAATTAAAATGATGCGCGATGAGGGAACTTTTCTTGGTGGCGATACTCTTGATGGGGCTCCGAAAATGTTTATCGGAGCGGCCGCCAATCCTTTCGGTGAACCTTTTGAGTGGCGGGTTCATCGTTTGGCCAAGAAGGTGGCGGCCGGGGCTGATTTTATTCAGACTCAATGTATCTTTAATATGGAGAGGATGCGCGAATGGGTGCGTCAGGCCAATGACATGGGTTTGACGGAAAAGGTCTATATCCTGGCTGGCGTAACTCCGATGAAGAGCGTCGGTATGGCGAAATATATGAAAAACAATGTTCCCGGAATGGATGTCCCGGACTCGATTATTAAACGTCTGCAGGGGGTTGAAAAGAAAAAGGTTGCTGATGAGGGCATTAAGATTGCCTGTGAACAGATTGCCGAGTTCAAGGAAACCAAAGGTGTCGCCGGAGTTCACTTGATGCCGATTGAATGGGAGCATAAAGTGCCGGAGATTGCCGAACGAGCCAATATGTTGCCTCGGCCTGTAGTTTAGCTGCTCACTTTTTACGAACTAGTTTTTTTACCAATCAGGGTTTTTGTTGAAAACTCTGTTTCCGTACCTTAAATCAGGAGGGATCAATGGATATTTACGGTCTTGTAAGCGGGCCGCTGGTGTGGGTTGCCTTAGTTGTTTTTGGGCTGGGGCTTATCTACCAGGCGCGGCAGTTTCTTTCAGACACCAGGATACAGGAGGTGGTGCGACCTCCCGCCTCCGTGCTTGGTGACGTGGAACGTTCCAAACCGCTCAGTTTGGCGGATATCAGCAATAGTTTTTTTGGGGTTCATCCGGTGATGGCCGTGGTGACCACGGTTTTTCATGTATTTCTTATCATGTTGCCGATCTTTCTTTTAGGTCACAATGTGCTGCTCGAAGAGTCAACCGGTTTCAGTCTCTTTGTCTTTCCGGAGATGGTGGCTGATGTCTTGACCTTGATCGTTGTTCTGGGTGGGGTGTTTTTCTTTTTGCGGCGGGTTCTGGTGCGTCGGGTACGAGCCATCACCTCACTTTATGACTATATTATCTTGGCGATCGTCGTCGCTCCTTTTGTGACCGGTTACATGGCCACGCAGCAGTGGCTCAATTACGATACCATATTGATTCTCCATATTCTGGCCGGTGAATTGATGTTGATGGCGATTCCTTTTACCAAACTCAAACATGGACTCCTTCTGTTCCTCTATAGGTATCTGATGAACTATGAGCATTGTTTGGGATCCGGAACCAGAGTCTGGTCCTATAATCAAGCCAAATAAGGAGAAGGTCAATGTCTGATCAAGAAAATAAAGCAGTGGACAGGGCTGAAATCTCAAGGATGCTCGAAACGAAAGCATCCGAGATGAAGCGTATCTTAAATTACTGTGTTCACTGCAGTATCTGTGCTGAAAGCTGTTTTTTGTATATGTCACATGATGGTGATCCTCAATATATGCCATCCTACAAGGTAATTAACTCACTGGGTAAACTTTACAAGAAAAAAGGTAATGTTGACCACGAATTCCTCGAAGGGATCAAGGGGATGGTGTGGAATAACTGTGTCCTTTGCCATCGTTGTTACTGTCCGATCGGGATCGATATTCCGAGGATGATAGATTTTACGCGGAGTATCTGTCGCTCCCAGGGTGTTCATCCCAAACTTGACGAGGGCGAAAGCTGGTTATAACGGCAAAGGAGAAAGGTTCAATGAAAAAAAAGAGTTTGATAATCGTACTGGTCGGGGTCATGCTGGCGGCGGTCTGGGTTACCGCGGGCTGGGCTCAGCCGGAAAAGATAGTCTTAAATAACACTGAAGCTTTTAAGCATAAAAAACGCTCCCCGGTGACCTTCCCGCACGAGCTTCATTGTGATGGTTTGGAGTGTCTCGATTGTCATCATCGTTATGAGAAAGGTGAGAATGTTCTCGATGAAGATAGCCTGGAAGAGGGTAATGCCGAGATTCGCTGTGCTTTTTGTCATACATGGGAAGCCCAGGTTCAGTTACGTTCGGCATTTCACCTGATG
>DAOVTG010000125.1 GCA_030633185.1 Deltaproteobacteria bacterium | reverse complement strand
TGAGACCAGAAAAACATTGTTTTTGGAATTGTCAGCCAGCATCTCCCGGACTCCAAACCGGTCTGAAATGTCTTCTACGGTTAGATAATACTCTTTTTCAATCATTGAGAGGAGAATCTCTCGGCCTAAAGGGATGTTGGCGATATATTCTAACTTGGATTCATCTACAGCCAGATTAGAGTCAAGCATTTTGCGGGGGTACTTACAGGTTTTTTGAAACTGTTTAAAAAAATAGAGACATAATGTGGGATTATAGAGATATTCATCCAGGCCAACGGCAAAAAGATAGCCATTATAATAGGTTTTCATTAAAGCGAGAGCGTCATCTATCTTCTCTGGTATCTTTTCCGGGTCGAAATCACATTCCGTCACGAGTTGTTCAATAACACTGCGTACCTCGTTTTCGCTAAAACCGCATAAATCATTAAATCCCGGTTCAAAATAGATGTTTTCAGCGATATTATAGCCGCTCGTAATATCGCTTAAAACGATTGGCGAAACGCCGGTTATAAAAACCCGATCAAACATTGAGCCGGAGGTGGAAGATTTAATCGCCTTGAACAGAGTTCTTAAAATGCCTCCATCATGAACAATTGTCTCATATCTCTCTTTTCCGGTTGAGCCTGTTTCACCCATCATTAAAGTGTTGGCAAAATTATCGTATTCGTCGATGAGGAGATAGATCGGATATGGGGTAGTTTTAATAGCACTTAACAAAGACTCTATGGAAAATAGAGCATCATCATAGTTTATATTAACCGGTGGCAGATCATACCCCGCATAAAGATAATAGCGGATAAAACTTTCAATTTTTGCATTTAGATGATTATAGAGTGAGCGTTTCAGATCTTCGGCACTTCCGGTTGTATCAACACATGAAAAATCCCAGCGCAGAATGAAATATGAGTTGCGTAAGGGGGTGGGATTTTTACCGATAGCCAGATGGCCGAAAATTTCATCAAATTCATCAGTTTTGGCAACATCATAATAATTTTCCAGCATCGAGAGAATCAGGCTCTTGCCAAAGCGTCGAGGGCGAATAAAGAGCTGGGAATCCGACTGCTCCAACAATGGAATTTTATCGGTTCTATCACAATAAAAATAGCCTTTTGTAGCGATCTTTTTAAAATCTGATATGCCGTATGGAAATTTCATGACCATTGTCTCCTGCTCATTAAATTGTAGTGACTATTCTTGATGAGCTCGTAAGAAGTCACGGGATAGCTAGGAGGTTGTCCGAGAACGTCTTTTTTCCCCAGCTCGGCGTTATTTTTTGAAAATAATGCTCGGAATACTAAGTGTATACCTGTGCTTATTGTCAAAAAATGCCTTGATCTGAGAAAAAAAACCTATTCTCGGACAGCCTCCTAGGTAAAAATTTCGTCAGACAAGATGTTGTGGTTTTCTAGGAGCGAGACCATACATGTAATATGTTGAGTTTCTGGAAAAGCACAACAGCGCAGGATATCGGAACTTTTTACTTAGCCATCATTCTTAACGCCAACCTCAGGTTCTGTCAACTGGAAAAGAGTACAACCTGGAAGACTGTTCGATAAGAGCACTTTTTTCTTGATTTGAGGCATGCAAAAAATTGCCGCACTTAAAAAGAGTGGTGTAGCCAAGAAGATTTCCCTTGACTAAGCCGGGCAATTTGTTTATTGCGGCGCATTCGTGGGCTGCTTGTCGGGGATTTGCCAGCAGTTTTTTCTGGTTTCCTCTTCTCTTCTGAAAATTTGTAACAGGTTACCGATGATCCGACATGAGCCTTTGGATTACTGGCTGGCCGCGACTTTGGTGCCAGGACTCGGGGCTTTGGGGATTGCTCGCGCCTGGCGGGGTTTGGGTTCTGTTGAGGCGGTTTTTGCTGCTCCGGCGGCGACTTTGGCCGCTTTCGGAATTCGGTCGGCGGTAGCCGGAGCTGTCTCTGCCTTTGCTGACTGGTCTCAGGTTGCTGCAATTAAGCAACGGACTCAAGATGTCGGTGGCGTGATAATCTCTTTGGATGATCCTCGCTATCCTGAAAATCTGGCTCGAATTGTCGATCCTCCTTCGGTTCTGTTTTTCAAAGGTTTGGTGGAGTCTTTGCACTTTCCGGCGATAGCCGTGGTTGGGGCCCGGCAGGCTTCGGAGTTGGGCCGGCGTTTTGCTTTTTCATTAAGTTCCCGGCTTGCAGCCCAGGCTTTGACCGTAATCAGCGGCTTGGCTTTGGGGGTTGATGGGGCGGCCCATGAGGGTAGTTTGCAGGGAGGCGGGCCGACTATCGCCGTGCTTGGAACCGGACTTGATATCGTTTATCCGGCGGCTCATCGGCACTTAAGTGGGAAGATTGTCGAAAACGGTGCTTTGTTGACTGAATTTCCTCCCGGAATCGGGCCCGACAAGTACAATTTTCCAAGGCGTAACCGGATCGTCAGCGGTCTTTCCCAAGGGGTTGTTGTGGTTGAGGCTGGTGAACGCAGTGGTTCCCTGATTACGGCGCGTCTGGCCTTGGAGCAGGGGCGCGAAGTTTTTGCCGTACCCGGACCGCCGGGGATGCCGGGCAGTCGGGGCGTGAACCGGCTTTTAAAAGAGGGGGCCCAGCTTCTGGAATCGATCGAAGATATTTTTTCGGCTTTGCCCTGGCTGAGTGCGGGCCAAGAAGCGGGAGCCGTATCCGGGGTCTTGTCAAAACGGCCGGTATTAAGTCCTGAACAGGCTTGTCTGACAGCGGCTTTAGGTTCGGATGAGATAACGTTTGACGATTTGTTGGAAAAATTGGCCTGGGAAATCGGGCTCTTGAGTCGAGTTTTGTTGGAGCTTGAATTGAATGGCATGCTCATCAAAAGTGCCGGAAACACCTTTCGTATGGCTCCTGAATATATTTAAATTGAGTTTGGAGTTATCCTTAAGATGTATCAACGGGTTATGGCTATAATCGGGATAATCTCGGATTATCTGGCCGATGAGATAGATCTCTATGAACAGGAAGAGGAGATTGTCGACGATCTTGTCTCTTTAGGTTTTGATTTTCCTGAAATTGAGACGGCTTTTAGCTGGATCGCCAATTTGTCGCAAGGCAAGGATCTTAATCTACAGCTTCTTGACCTTGAACCGGAGAGTGGTTTTCAGCGGCATTTTACGAATGAGGAGCGCCAAACTTTTTCCTTTGGGGTTCGTGCCTGGCTCTCTAAATTGCGGCAGATGGATATTCTTGATCAGGCGACAGTCGAAGATATTATCGATCAAGCGATGTTTCTAGGTGGTTTGCGAGTCGGG
This sequence comes from Deltaproteobacteria bacterium, assembly GCA_030633185.1. Classification (GTDB taxonomy): domain Bacteria; phylum Desulfobacterota; class Anaeroferrophillalia; order Anaeroferrophillales; family Tharpellaceae; genus Tharpella. The sequence continues at coordinate 3,936 of DAOVTG010000125.1, read as the reverse complement.
CTTGAAGAGGTTAAGGTGATTGCCACGATGGTTGTTATTGTCGGGCGGCCGAATTCAATCGTCAGGGATCGATTTTTAATTTTTTTGGAAAATGACCAGGATATAGTGTTTAACTGATGGGATATACTTTACTGATTGTCGAATCACCGACCAAAGCCAAAACCATTGGCAAATATCTGGGCCCTGAGTATGTAGTCAAGGCTTCAGTCGGCCATGTGCGGGATTTGCCCCCCAATGAGTTTGGTATCGAGATCGAAGGAGATCATTTTGAACCCCATTATGTACCTCTGAAAGGCAAGGGCAAGATTATTACAGAGCTCAAAAAGGCTGCCCGAAAGGCCGATCGAATTCTGCTTGCTCCTGACCCTGACCGGGAAGGTGAGGCGATTGCCTGGCATATTGCCCATGAGTTGGGGGAAAGTAAACCAATTCATCGGGTACTTTTTCACGAAGTTACCAAGTCGGCTATCCAAAAGGCTCTGCAAAATCCTTTGACAATTGACGAGAACAAGGTCAATGCCCAACAGTCGCGGCGGATTCTTGATCGTCTGGTTGGTTATAAAATCAGTCCGCTGTTGTGGAAGACGGTACGTCGAGGGTTGAGTGCCGGGCGGGTTCAGTCGGTGGCTGTTCGCCTGGTTTGTGACCGGGAAACGGAGATCAAAGCCTTTGTTGCGGTTGAATATTGGAGTATTACGACAACTCTTGAAGGTTCGGTACCGCCTCCTTTTGAGGCCCGTCTGCATCAAGTTGATGGCGAGAAAGCTGTGGTTGGGGATCAGCAGACCGCAGATCTCATAGTCTCCGATCTGCAAAGTTCAAATTGTAAAATTAGTAAAATTGAGCAGAAGGAGCGCCGGCGGCGGCCAACTCCACCCTTTATTACCAGTAAATTACAGCAGGAGGCCGCTCGTAAACTTGGTTTCAGTGCCAAAAAGACGATGATGGTGGCCCAGCAGCTTTATGAAGGTATAGAACTTGGTTCATCAGGCCCGGTCGGTTTGATAACCTATATGCGTACCGACTCTGTGCGAGTTGCCGATTCGGCGGTTGCCGAGTGTCGCGACTATATCGTGTCTCTGTTTGGAAAAGATTACCTGCCCGGCAAACCGCAATCATACCGTAACAAGAACGCCTCGCAGGATGCCCATGAAGCGATTCGCCCAACCTCGGTAGGGCATGTGCCTAAAGAGATTGAGGGTTATCTTGGTCGGGATCAGTTTCGTCTCTACAGCCTGATCTGGAAACGTTTTGTCGCTAGTCAAATGAACCCGGCCCGCTACTACCAGACCACGGTTTCGATTATGGCGGGGGAACGTTATGAGTTGCGGGCCGTGGGCCGCCGCCAACTCTTTGACGGATTTCTTATTGTTTATGAAGAGGGACGTGATAATAATGGTGAAGATAAGGCCGAAGATACGGAACTTCCGGTTTTGAGTGAAGGTGAAATCTTAAGTTTAAAAGAGATTCTTCCCAAACAGCATTTTACCCAGCCCCCACCGCGTTTTACCGAAAGTACTCTGGTTAAGGAGCTTGAGGAAAAAGGAATTGGCCGGCCTTCAACCTATGCGGCGATTATGTCGACGATTCAAGATCGCGGTTATGTCGAACTTCTGGAGAAACGATTTTCGCCAACTGATCTGGGCGAACTGGTTACCGAGCTTCTGAAAAAGAGTTTTCCCGAGATCTTAAATGTCTCTTTTACGGCTGGCATGGAGGCCGATCTCGACAAGGTTGAAGAGGGCGGACGTGACTGGCAGGCTCTGTTGGCTGATTTTTATCGACCATTTGCGATCCAGCTTGATACGGCTCTGGTAACCATGCGCGATGCCAAAAAGGCGAGCGAAGAGGTTACCGACGAAATCTGTGATAAATGTGGCGCCAATATGGTGATTAAATGGGGACGTAATGGACGTTTTATTGCCTGCCCCAACTATCCGGAGTGCAAAAATACAAAAGATCTGGGGGCTGTCGGTGATGAAAATGGTGTGACAGAACTGCCAGCTGATGCCGGACAATGTCCCGAATGTGGTAATCCCTTGCAACTGAGAAACGGCCGCTATGGCCGCTTTGTCTCTTGTTCAAAATATCCTGAGTGCAAATATACGAGCTCCGTAGGTACCGGTGTAGCCTGTCCACAAGATGGTTGTGACGGTGAACTGGTCGAGAAAAAGTCTCGCAAAGGGAAAATCTTTTACGCTTGTAATCGCTATCCCAAATGTACTTACGCAATTTGGGATAAACCTTACCCTCTCGCCTGTCCTCGCTGCGAGTACCCATTTCTCATCGAGAAGAAACGCCGGGGAGATGGCGATAAAATCCTGCGCTGTCAGCAGAAAGGCTGCAACTATGAAACCAAGGTGCCGGAGATAGCGGAGCTGAAAAAGACAGTAGAACCGAAATAAAATTAGTAAAAATCATTTTACCTTATGCGCCAGTAGCTCAGCTGGATAGAGCAACGGACTTCTAATCCGTAGGTCGAGCGTTCGAGTCGTTCCTGGCGCGCCAATAAAATTAAAGGCTTATCTGGCATTTGTTAGCTAGGCCTTTTTTGTATTTGGAGTTTAGTGGTACTTTTAGTGGTACTTTCTTGTTCTGTCCATTGCAATCATCAACAGGGGCTCTCAGTTAAAAATTTTCATAATAATTAGTATCGTTAAATTGATTTAATTACGGCTTAACCACGCCGTATTTAAAAAAAATGCTCTCTTCGATGAGAAACTGTGCGGTATCGCGTAGCCTTAGCTCGGAGTTCTTTGACAACTGAAGAAGAGTAATTTCAACCTTATAAGAAGCGGAGGAAAATGCTGATTGGTCCATGGTGAAGTTAAGCTGTAAATATATAATTTCTTGAAGAGGAGGGAACGTTAAGTTGGCTGATAGTAGCAGGTAAGTCCATAACCTAAAACATAAAAACTATTGAAATCACAAGAAATAATTATAAAGCTGGAACCAGTGTCCTGCTTTGAACTATGTTACTCCTATAGGTGTCCTAGAGAAACGTGCCTTCTGTCACTGTTTGGCTGAAGGATAATTTCTCGGAAAACCCCATCTAATGTTGCTCCCGTCCTGGGGGTAGATGAAAAATCCCATATTAAAATTGTAAGAAAATTATTAAGTAAAAATATTATTGTTAATGACAGTTATCATTTATTGTAAATATCAATTCTGCATCGTGAAAGTAGGTTGCCTTTCAAAAAGTGCAACGAATGATCAAGGACTATGATCCTGAGACTTGAGGGTCTTCAAGCATCATAAATCACAAGATGTTACTTTTTTAAGAGGCAAAGGTTGTTTGCGGTGCGCCACCAGTTTTTTCGTTTTAAGGAGAAATTCAATGTTTAAAGATTTACTAGACAACAGTACCAAATCTTTACTTGATTGGTCGTTCTATAAAGTTTTTCCAGAACTTTTTTTGAATATTTTAAAGACTATCAGCAAATCAACTAAAATTCAATTGGAAGCTCCAATCATGGGGTTGTTGGCGTTGACATCAAGTTGTATTGGCAAGTCAGTATCTTTACGCATGAAGCCGGGTTACGATGTGCCGGGAAATCTATTTTTGGTGTTGGTAGCCCAAACTGCTACTTCGAAAACACCGGCTACCAGACCATTTATGCAAGCTTTGAGAGAGGCTGAAAAAGAGTTAGGGATCAGCTTCAGTTTTACCGGTTCCACTTGGGCAGGAATGCGTGATGAATTTGCCGATTCAAGTCGTGGGTTATTTCTGTACAACGATGAAATTGTCACCGACGTCCTGAAACTGTCTTCTTCTTAGCGGTTTAAAAATGTAACGCTAACAGATCCCATCTATCGATTTCCTTCCCTGAAAAATTTAAAAAATCTTCTTCTTTCTTTTCTTCACTACATTCTTCTCTTTATAAAAATCTGTTCTCGTTGTTTCATGGGTCATCTTGGAGGTGACTTGTTGTATGA
>DAOVTG010000070.1 GCA_030633185.1 Deltaproteobacteria bacterium | reverse complement strand
TCTAACCTTCATCCGCCAAGCCGGGCTCGAAAACTGTATACATCCAACAACCTGTCGAGACGGCTTGTTTATATAGGCCAAATATTGCAGGCGCGCACCATACGGCATAGAATATCCCAGATAATGATATTCTTGAATAAGTCCTTGAATAAGTCCTTGAAACAACTCTTTTTGTTCGGGGCTCTTTACTAATTCAACAATTATCTATCAGATAAAAGTAATCCGCCTACTCCTCAAAACCCTGCTAAAGAGCGGCCAACCACGACCTTAAAAACTACCTCCTTGGGCCTATAGTCACGGCCCTCAGAGGGAAAATAAATCCATCCCATTTTTCTTCGAAATCCGATTTCGATGCGAATATACCAAGAAGAATTGAAATCTCTCACCGTTTTTCGGATACTTTGTAGATGCTGTTTTTCTCCCGCTTGCCGACGGCGATAACAGCAACAATAAGTTCCGCTTCGCGTACCTCGTAAACCAGGCGATACCCGGCATTGCGCAATTTTATCTTATATCGGTTATCCCGCCCCGACAACCGGTCTGACGGTACGCAAGGGTTTTGCAGTCTCTCCTTCAATTTTTTTTTGAATTGTATTTTGAGACTGTTATCAAGCCTCCGCCACTCCTTCAAGGCCTCCTGTTTGAATCTGAGGTTATAACTCATCAAGCGTAACCTCTATTTCCGGTTGATCATTGCGTCTATCGGCAAGGGCATTGAGTTCTAGATCATCAAGCTTTTCCATGAGAGCTTCATAGACTTCAGCCGGGACGCAGTAAAAAGCGGGTTTGTTGCGGTTCAGAATAGCTATTGAAGAACCATCACCTGAGGCGACCGTCCCCATAGGATTTTTCTTGAGCTCGGAAACGCTGGCGGTAAGTTCGGTCAGAACTAGATGGGTCATTGTCAAATCCTCCATTATTAAGCTCTTTATTAGTACTAATAATAATATCTTTAACTAGTCTTGTCAAGTGACGTTAAATGAGCTGGATATTTCATTTAAAGGATCGTGCTGGTACTCGAGATTGCCGGGTTTCGACCCGTCTCTTATGGTTTATGGCTGTACCCTTTTTCCCATAATCGGCTTTCCGTCCAGACCATCAAGAATCTATATCAGGCGACGCTTACGGATATGCTCTTCTCGCAATCTTCGCAAATATCTTTCCCACTCTCTCAACTTTTGTTCCCGCCGCATAACTTCTGCATCTGCTTTTATTTCGAACAGTCGGTGGAGCCTCCCGGCATATTGTTGGAGCGTGCCTTTCCATGATATCGGCATGGCCAGAAACAGCGTATCAAGACGTGGTTCATCAAAACCTTCCCCGATAAAATGACCGGTGGCCACCAAGATGAAATTTTGATCCGCAGGAATATTGGTAAGACGTTGGAAGGCCTGCTTCGTTATTTTTTTCCCCGTGCCCCCCATCAAAGTTATAACATACATGGGCGGTTCTGAGCGATAAAACAATGCAGTTTCTGCCTTGAGAATAATTTTTCAGGACATCTTCGAGAATCTGCTGATTCCTGAAATCGTTATCGGTGATTTCAGCTGGCCATTGAATTTGACATCAATATTTTTTCCGCTAAAGATTGATGCCCTCGTAAAAAGTCACGGGATGGCTAAGTAAAAATTACATTTTTGCCTTTATATCCCATTGAAGCGTATCCGTTCAGCCGTCGTTGATACATCGTTAAGCTGAACCATGATAACCTTAAGCTATGCAAAACAGCTCGATCATCGGAAAAATCTATTTGTAAAAAAAGAGTAAAAACCATATAAAACAAACCGCTATTCGTTAATGAAACTAAGCGTTGACACAATCGTTATAAGTCAGACAAAGGAGAAAGCAACAAGATGGATAATCTTACAGTTATCGACCTCGATCTCAGGGGCAAAGCTTGTCCGGGGCCGGTGGTGGAGACCCGAAAGACCTTTTTGAGTCTCGATAAAGAGGCAGATGAGGTAATAATTACGGTTCAACTCGACAACCAGGCGGCATGTCTCAATGTTACCCGCTTCGCTGAAAGCCAGAATTTTATGGTTTCTCAGGAGGTTGATGCCGAGGGGATGTTTACCCTGACAATTACCCGAGGATTCAGTTGTGAATTGCCGCCCTCGGAGATTCCCAAATCCCCCTGCCCCGAAACCCCAAACCACTATATAGTCTACATCGACAGTTCGAATATGGGCAGCGGTGACGAGAAGTTGGGAAGCATTCTGATGAAAGCTTTCCTGAAAACTTTACCAGAACTGGAGAATCTGCCGAAAAGCATCATTTTTCTCAACGATGGGGTTTTCCTGACCACTACCGACTCCCCTGAAATTAAAAGTATCCAGGCCCTTGAAACTGCTGGCTGCACCATTCTGGTCTGCGGCACCTGTTTGGACTTCTATCACCTGAAAGATAAGCTGGCGGTCGGGCAAATTTCCAATATGTTTGAAATTGCATCCCTGATGACGGGCTCGGACAGGGTGGTCAGGACGTGATTTATCTTGATAACGCCGCAACTTCATTTCCCAAACCCAAAACCGTATCGGCGGCGATGCTCGACTACCTTGAAAATATTGGGGCCGGCCCGGGACGTTCCGGCCATCAATTGGCGGCGGCGGCCGGACGAATCCTCTTTCAGACCCGCAAAGCTCTGATCCGACTCTTTAGACTAAACGATCCGGGCCGAATTATTTTTAGCGAAAATGCCACCGCCGCTCTTAATCTTGCCCTTTTTGGTCTACTGCGGCCGGGTGACCGGGTTCTGGTCAGCGGTCTTCAACATAACTCCGTGATGCGTCCATTACGCCGCCTCGAAGAACTGCGCCAGATTACAATCGACATCCTGCCCGGTACCGCCACCAGTCATTATGATCTAAAACTGATGACCCGATGGTGTGAGCAGAAAAAATATCGCCTGGCGGTCATCAATCATGGCTCAAATGTCATCGGCAGCCGGGCCCCGCTTGAGGCGATGTTGCCACTCTTAAAAGAGTACAATATCATCTCGGTTATCGATGGGGCGCAAAGTGCCGGAGCCCATCCCCTCGATCTCAACACTCTTGACCCGGACATTTTCTGCTTTACCGGTCATAAAAGCCTCTTCGGCCCTCCGGGTACCGGCGGGCTCTATCTTAAGGCGGGAATAGAGCCCCACCCACTGACCTATGGCGGCACCGGCAGCCGCTCCGAAACCGAGTTTCAACCGGAGTTTTTACCGGACAAGTACGAAAGTGGTACGCCCAACACCGTGGGCCTGGCCGGACTTAAGGCGGGTCTTGAATTTATCGAGGAAATCGGACTTAAAAATATTATTGAACATGAAAGAGTACTGGCTGAAACCCTGCGTCACAGCCTGCGGAAGATCCCCGGCCTGACTCTTTATGAGCCTCGACCCGACGATAAAAAATTGCCGGTCGTATCCTTCACACTTGCGGGTCTTAATTGCTCTGAAATCGGTTCCCGGCTGGATCGTGAATTTACGATCATGACCCGGGTCGGCCTCCACTGTGCCCCCCGCGCTCACCAGAGTATCGGCACGTTCCCGCAAGGAACGGTGCGCCTCTCTCCGGGCTATTTCAACAACACCGAAGAGATGGCGGAGGTCATAAGAGCAATTTCGATAATTGCCGGAGGTCATGATGACTGATCCGCAAGAACTGAAACTCTATCTGATTTTCCATTCGATTCACAATGTCATGCTGGCTGAAGAGCTGCTGCTCAAGGCTGACATCCCGGTCGACATGATACCGGTGCCCAGAGAACTCAGCTCCGACTGCGGTATGAGTCTGGCTTGTTGCCCAAGTGACCTGGATAAGATTAGAGCAAATCTTGAAAAAGCGACTTTTACCTGCGACGTTATGATATATCAATGCAAAAAAGGGAATGGAAAATCCGACCGTAACTTCCAGCTTCTGTTGACCCTATCGTAAAAAAACCACGGGATGGCTATTTTGACCTACAAATCTATCACATCCAGACCCAGAACATCGGCATTGAGTGCCGCGCTTTTGGGATCGGTCAAAACGGCGATTCCGGCAATCTCCGGTTTAAGATAGGTTTCGGCAACTCGCTGTAGATCCTCCAACGTAACCGCCAAAACCCGGCGGCGGTAGGCCCGTAAAAATTCCGGTTCACGACCGTAGAGTCCGTCATAAAAAGCTTGTTTGGCTCGACCGGCGGGTGATCCCGGCTTGTCGATCTGGCTGACAACCCCTAAAATCGCCTCTTCAACCTGGCGGGCTTCATGTTTTTCCTCTTGGAGCCAGATCAGAGAACGGTCAAAATCATCAAGGGTCGCACCAAGACGGGGATCGCGATAGGAGTAGAAACGAAAAGCCGCACTGACGGGATCATGTCCGGCCCCACCGCCATAAGCACCACCCTCTTCCCGAATAACACGATGGAGATAACCATTACGCAGAAAACCGCCAAGCACCGCCAGGGGAGCCGCATCAGGATGAGCGATGGCTACCGTCGGATAGGCTTTGGCACAGAAATTAACTTTTGTGTCGGTGGTCCAGGCTTGACGTACCAGACTTTTTTCGGAGGCCAGACTGAACTCTTTAAATCCTGCCTTTAAATCCAGCTTACAGCTCTGCCAACCCGATTGCAACTCCGCCGTCAAACCGACCTCGTGATCCTCTTCGGCAACCAGTAGAAATTGACGCGGGGCCGACACTATTTTTTCATGAAGAAGTTCCAACTTACGACTAAATTCGTTAAGCGCGTCACCTTTTGGATCGGCCAGTTCAAGATAAAGTTTTTTGAGTTCTTTAAGCCCTGCCAAACCATGCACCCGGTGACCTAAAGCCGCCAGAGAGCTACAGCCGGCAGAAGCCGCCCGCATCGCCAGAAGGTGGCCGGCGGCGGTTACCTGCTGCTCCTGATGAGCCAGACTCTGAGCCATAATTTCCCGAATATGCTCGACTTCATCAAAACGAACACTCTCCAGGGTCTTGCCCATCAATTTGGTCAAAGCCCCGTAATTGCGCTGCAAGGCACGGCCGGAAATAACAAAAAGCCCTTTGACCTGAGCGTTGTCATCGATAGCCCCGCGCACTTTGTAATAGGCTCCGATACCGCCGCTGACCCGCGCCTGCCAGGCCTGGGTTTGCCGGTAGTCGAGACCATTACAGCCCAATTCGGTCAAACAGGATGAATAATCGGGTAACAGGTCGAGCATCTCACTATCTAACTCAGGCAGATCAAAGATCACCTGTTGATAGACAATTCCGTTAGTTCCGGCAGCATAGTAGGTAAGAGGTAATCGTGCATCCCCCTCTTTGCCGAGCGGGATCGGCAATTTATCAGGAACATCTTCAAGACCGACACGGGGCAGGATTTCAGGATCGTCCTGCTCCTGCTGACGAGCCGTCAGCGTCGCGGCCCGTTCAATCAGATCCTGCCTTTGTTGGTTGTCAAGTGCTTGGAGACGGGCCCGCAAGCGAGCTTGCAAAGCCTTTTCCCGTTGCGACGCAAGATCGCTATCCGGCTCCATGGTCAGCCGTACACGATGGGGATTGTTAAGGATCAAGCGTTGCAGGAGTCCAGCAATATAACCGGGTTCCTTAATCTTTTGCCGCAACTTATCGAGTACCGAATCGATATCGAGGCGCTCTACCACTGAACCTTGATGAACCACGGCCGGAAAAACCGCCAGCAAGAGTTGCAGACCATAAGGATAGCCGTCTCCACCAATTTCACGGCGTGACAATTCAATCTGATGCAAAACCGCTTCGACCTGCTCAAGAGGCAGACCTTCAAGCGCAACTTTGTTAAGGGTCTTAAGAATCAACTCTTCAACCTCAAGCCCGGATTCGGCGGCACAACCTTCGAGACCGCAACAAAAAATCATCTCCTTATGGTCATCATCAAGTCCACAAAGCGGTGAAGGAGCTCTCCCCAATGTCGTCGTTTCAAGGGCGTCGAGCAGCGGTGATGAACTATTGTCTAAGAGAACTGCGGCCAGCAGATGGGCTTCGATAAGACTTTCAAGGGTGTTTTCAGACTCCAACAACCAAGCCATAATAACATGACTGCGATCATCATTTTCAGCCGACTCTAAAGCCTCCGCCGGAAAACTCTCACGGACAACAATGGGGGCCGTTAGACGTTTCTCCGAGGCCACCAGAAAAGGGGCCCCAACTTCTTGAACAAACTCTTTCAAGGCCCGCTCTTCAAAAACCTCCTGCAACTTTATCGCCGGTAAATCACCATAAGTAAGAAAAAACGCATTACTAGGATGATAATTACGCTGGTGAAACTCTTTAAGTTTAGCATGGGTTAACGAAGGAATGATCTCGGGGTCGCCGCCGCTGTTGAAACGATAGGTTGCACTCGGAAAAAGATGATCAGAAAGCCCCTGCCAGAGAAAACTGACAGGATTTGCCATCGCCCCCTGCATCTCGTTATAGACAACCCCCTTAATAGTTAATGGCGATAAACTGTCAGCCGGGTCGGTAAATTCTAGGCGATGTCCCTCTTGGGCGAAATCAAGTTCATCAAGACGCGGAAAAAAGACCGCATCAAGATAGACATCGAGAAGGTTGAAATAGTCTTTGCGATTCTGGCTGGCGAAGGGATAAGCGGTCCAGTCACTGCTGGTAAAGGCATTCATGAAGGTATTCAATGAACGCCTGAGCATCATGAAAAAAGGATCACGCACCGGGAAACGCCGGCTCCCGCACAAGACGGTATGCTCTAAAATATGAGCCACCCCGGTCGAATCGGTCGGAGCTGTCCGAAACCCAACCATAAAAACATTTTCCGGATTATCGGCGGCCAAATGGTAATGTTCAGCCCCGGTCACTCGATGAACAAAGGATTGCACTTTAAGGTTTAAAGCCTCTATCGAGTGTTCGTCACGCAGTAAAAAAGTTGAACTAGGCATAATTAATGTACTCGCAATAAGTCATAGGATGGCTAAGGAAAAATTATTTTTGGGGATCCACGACGGTGACGTTAGGCCCCGGCTTTGCACCAGGTTTAGGTTCCTGTTTCATGCGGGCAATAAACTTGACCAACTGCTGACCGGTTTTGGTCTCGGGCGCAGCTTTCTGGGCCAGCTCCAGTTTTTCAAGACCTCTCTTTTTATCGCCCTTACCCTTAATCAAGACACCGGCCTGAAAAAGGTAGACCTGCTGCAAAAGAGAAGGTACCGAAACGGCCGTCGGAGCCAGTTTGTCGAGTTCTACCACGGCCTTGTCATAATCCTTATCCTTATCAAGCTGAGCCTCAATCGCGTTGAGTTTTCGCGGCAATTCATACTTGGGCCGCAAACCGGCTTTACCACTCTTATCGAGAGCAATGATCTCATCAGCCAGTTTGTCATAATCGCGCTGACTACCGTTTTGCACTAGCAGAGTGATCGCCTGATCAAGCTTTTTAGCTTTCTCCACCCCGCTTAACTTTAAGGCATCTTTCTTTAAGTCCAAGAACTGCTGAAAATCTTTAATAAAACCCTGCAAGCTATCGAGATAGGCCTGTGGGCCGCCCGGCTGATAACCGGTACGGGCAAACTCGCCCCCATCGGCATCAACCAAGATAATCGCCGGGAAACCGGTGATGCCATACTCTTGAGAGAGGGCCTTATTCTGTTGGGCAAGTTTCTCCTCAAGCTTGCTTTTTTTGGGAAAATCAAGCTCTACCAGGACAAAGTCTTTAGAAGCCTCTTTTTTGAAAAGTTCTTGATTGAAGACCTCTTTTTTAAGCTTTGTACACCAACCACACCAGTCGGAACCGGTAAAATCGAGGAGCAGAAATTTCTTCTCCTTGACCGCCTGGGCTTTGGCCGCGGCGAAATCGGTCTGCCAAAGATTATCCGACGCTGCGCCGGCTGAACCTGCAACAAAAAATACCAACAACAATAACAGTAAGGTGCTCTTGCTTCTCAACATCTCGTAAAAGTCTCCATTCTAAATTATAATTTAAAATCAACGTAACTGCTGAATAATATGAACATCCCAAACCGGAATCGGCCTGCTTTACTGGTTTCGATTATTTCTGTCAATTATTTTATTGCCCTTTTAGCATTGAAATTCAACCAATAACAGTTAAAATATTTTCATAATCACTTTAATTTTTATCATCTGTTTATTGACTTTTTTTTAAAAAAAGAGATAGCTGTACTGAGACAAGTCAAAAGTTTCAAAAAAATCATGGGTATCAACAGCATCGACACAGTTTGAGGACAGAACCTTAATAGTCACAAATAATTGATGATATCATGAAAGACCAATTGGTCATTATTTTTACCGATCTAGATGCGACCCTCCTGGCCCATGACGACTACTCTTTTGAGAAAGCCCGAACCGGACTTGATCTTTGTCACCACCTGCAGATACCAGTCATTGCCGTAACCAGCAAGACTCTGGACGAGACCAGGCTCTGGGTCGAGCGCATCGGACTTAATCAATGCTTCGTCTTTGAAAACGGCGGCGGCATACACCTCGAAGATGGCAAAATTATTGATCTGGGAGTTAATTATTCAGTTTTACGTCAAGTGATGGTCAAACTCTCTTCAAGCTTCCCGGTGCGAGGGTTCGGCGACATGGATAGCAATGAGATTGTCGAACGTACCGGCTTGCCAATTGAGGATGCAAAGACAGCCGCATTGCGGCGTTTTTCCGAGCCTTTTATCTGTCCGGAAACCGATTTTGGAAGGCTTGAGAAAGCGGTCGGCATTTATGGTTTACAACTGGTCAGAGGCGGGCGTTTTTTTCATCTACAGACGGTTGGACAGTCCAAGGGCAGTGCCGTCGCTTATCTGCTCGAACGTTTTAAAGCCGATTTTAGCCGGGTTTTCAGTATTGCCTTAGGTGACAGCCCTAATGATTTCAGCATGTTATCAAAAGTCAATTGTCCTTGGCTGGTTCGTCGTCCAGAGAAAGAGCAAACGACACCTGAAATAGACAATTTAAAAATCACCTCTAAAATTGGCCCCGAAGGTTGGAGTGAGGCGATTCTGGAGACGTTAAACAATCTATAAAAAGCTGTCAGGAGATAAAAATGTCTGATTTCATCCAGAACAGTGAGATTACCACCCTGCAGTTATTGCGTAACCGACCTTTGATGGAGATTGAAGCCGAACTCGAAACCTTTTCTTACGATCGCAAGATAACCCTCCTGTTACCGGCCCTTTATTCGGAATTTGAAGGCCCGGCGATGCCGAAAATCATCTCTCATCTCTCGACAATTCCCTATATTCACAGGATTGTTCTCTCGCTTGATCAAGCCGATCGTCAACAGTTTGAAATCGTCAGAAAACAGTTTGAGGGTTTTCCCTGTGACGTTAAAATCATCTGGCAGAATAGTCCTGAAATAATTGAAACCTTCCGTTATCTGGAAAGCCAGGGTTTTAACATCGCCTGCCAGGGCAAAGGACGCGGTGTCTGGTTCAGTATCGGTTACATCCTGGGCAAACGAGACAGCAAAGTAATTGCCTTGCATGACTGTGACATTATTAATTATGATCGCCTGCTGCTGGCCCGTTTGATCTACCCTCTGGTTCATCCCTCGCTGGCCTATGACTTCAGTAAAGGTTATTACGCCCGAGTCAGTAATGATGAACTCTACGGCCGGGTTAATCGACTCTATGTCATGCCGATGCTGATGGCTTTAAGCAAAATCTTCGGCAAACTTTCATTTCTCGAATATCTGCAAAGTTTTCGCTACACTTTGAGCGGCGAATTTGCGATGTCGACGGATATGGCTTTAAAACTCAGAATTGCTCCCGACTGGGGGCTGGAGATTGCCACTTTAGGAGAGATCCACTCGCTGGCAACTCCGATCAGAATCTGCCAAGTGGAGTTGGTTGATAATTATGAGCATAAACATCAGAACCTCTCTCCAGACAGCGATAAAGGCCTGAAAAAAATGGTTAACGATATCACCTGTACACTTTTCAGAATCCTCTCTCAAGACGGTCTGATTTTTACGCCGTCGGTTTTTCGTACCCTGCGGGTTACTTATATAAATTTTGCCCGCCTGGCGATTGAACGTTATCATGCCCTGGCACAGATTAACGGCCTGCGCTTTAATCGCCATGGCGAGATTTCAGCGGTCGAAATCTTTTCGGCAGCCATGGGTGAAGCAGTCGATAAATTCATGGAAAATCCTCTGGGCACCCCCCTGCTGGCAGCCTGGCAACGGGTGATCGCCGCTGACCCTGATTTTAATAGTCGCTTAGTTGAAGTAATCGATAAAATGAATGACTAAATTTCATTAACTTAATAAGAGGAGAATTTATGAACACGGGAAAAATTATTGATCATTTAACCAAAGAAGTTTTGGCCGGTAGCTCCAAATCTCAGACCAGAAATCCTGATGCAGTCCTTAATCATCTACACTTCTGCATGATGGCCACTTCATTAACCTGGGTTTATGCTGACAAATTACAATTTAGCCCCCGAACGTAAACACAAGATACGTGGACGATCCAGTTTTGCATTTTTCGATGTCCGAAAAATCATTGCAGAAGCAGCCCTGGATCAGAGTTTTCAATCGATTTGCCCGTTGCCTACACAAACACCACAAAAAAAATTCGTCCAGCTCCTGCTGCGCTTGGTTACTTGAGGCGAACTGACCCCTGTGTATATGCCTAATTGCGAAGATGAAGCACTGAGGGCTCTGGCTAGAGCTCGCGAAGATGCGCAAGAGGCTCTACGCAAAATAAAGCAACAACTGGGCGCTTTTTTATTGAGACATAATTTTATTTACACTGGAAAAAGTAG
>DAOVTG010000293.1 GCA_030633185.1 Deltaproteobacteria bacterium | reverse complement strand
GTGGGCGAAGCGATGTTTTGCATTATTTGCTGGTAACTATCAAACTGCCGGGATTGGGGTCATTGCTGGAACAAGGTGCGTCAGCACCCCAGCTTTGACCCAGTTAATGGGAGCGAAGCAATTCTCGCCGCCATTTATTGTGGCTTTATAGTGGAAACCTGAATAGTTACATTTGCTGTAGCTTTATGGTTGGGCACCAGATATTACATTAAGGAGACAATATGAGTGTAAATATAGAATTTAAACCAAAACTCTTAGGCTTCGTGTGCCACTGGTGAGCCTACGGGGCGGCTGACCTGGCTGGAGTTTCCAGACTACAATATGCAAGTGAAATCAGGCTTATTCGAGTTATGTGTTCCGGGAGAATCGATCTGGAATTTATTCTTAAAGCTTTCCAGAATGGACAAGACGGCGTCTTTATTGGTGGTTGCAAGTTAGATGAGTGCAACTATATCACGCATGGTAATTACGATGCTTTAAGTAATGTTCATCTCTGTAAAAAAATAATGCAACATATCGGCCTCAACCCGGAACGTTTAAGAATCGAATTCATGTCCGGCGCCGACGGTGCTCTTCTGGCTGAGTTTACTGACTCCTTCACTGAAAAGGTGAAAGAGTTAGGGCCGCTGGGCAAAAGCGAAGGCCTGGAGCCAGAAGAGTTAAAATTAAAGCTTGAAGCGGTTCGCAGATTAGTCCCCTACATCAAACTGGTGGAGAGGGAGCGCTTAAGAGTGCCGGTTAAATCGGAAGAAGAGTATAATAAATTTTTTGCCAGCGATGAAACCAACCGCTTGATTGACGAACTGATTACCGATAAATTGTCAGTCAGTGAAATCTTGCTGCTCCTCAATAAAAAACCTCTTTCAACCGGCGAAATCTCTAATATCCTCGATCTTAATCCGTCGGAAGTAGCAAAACATATCAGTGACTCATCAAGACAGGGATTGATCAAGTATGACGAGAGCGGAAATTGCTACGCTCTTGCTTAAGGAATAAGAAATATGGATAACGATAGAATCGATCAGATTATTGCTCAACATCATGGCGAAGCCAGTTCACTGATCCAAGTGTTACTGGAGATTCAAAGTGAGCACCATTGGCTGCCCAAAGAAGCTTTAAAGCGGGTCAGTGAAAAACTCCAGGTTCCCTTAACCCAGATACTGCATATCGCCACCTTTTATAAAGCCTTTAGTTTAGTGCCCAAAGGGCGGCATCAGGTTCATGTTTGTGTGGGTACGGCCTGCCATGTACGCGGGGCTTCGCGGATTCTTGATACGTTGCAGGAGCTGACCGGGATTAAAGCAGGTGAAACCGATCTCGATCTGAAATTCAGTCTGGAGACGGTTAACTGCGTCGGTTGTTGTGCTTTAGGGCCGGTGATGGAGGTCAATGGCAAGACCTACGGTAAGGCAACCCCAGCCGAGACCATAGATATACTAAAAAAATTCGATTAGGATAAAACTATGTCGCGAATAAATTCGTCTGCAGCATTAGAAAAATTCAGACAAGAAATATTGTCGAAAAATGACGCCAATACGCCTTGTATTTCAATCTGTGCCGGGGCTGGTTGTATCGCCTCCGGGGCCGCTGAAGTTATCACCGCTTTTAAATCCGAGATCGAAAAACAAGGTTTAGAGGCGGGAGTCAATATCAAAGAGACCGGGTGCCCCGGATTTTGTGAAAGAGGGCCGGTCGTCGTTATCTATCCCGAGGAGATCTGCTATCTCCAGGTAGAGCCTGAAGACGTTTCCGAGGTTGTCGCACAAACTATAAAAGAGAAAAAGGTTGTCGAACGTCTGGTCTATGCCGAGCCGATCACGGACGAAAAAGCGCCTTTAGAATCCGCTATCCCTTTTTATAAGAATCAGGAACGAAAAATTCTCGGCAGCAACATTAAGATTGATCCCAAAAGC
>DAOVTG010000128.1 GCA_030633185.1 Deltaproteobacteria bacterium | reverse complement strand
CATGCACTCACCTGATGCTATAAGCTCAGCGGCTGTTTCTGCCTCCAGTTCAAGTGCTTTTTCCAGAGGTAGGCCATGGCTTAGCCTAATAACAGACAATGCATGACGAACGGCCTTAGGGCCATTTTGGGCGATTTGTTCGGCTAGTTCCAATGCATCATTAACCGACTGATCTTTGCCACTCACACGGTTAACCAAGCCAATTTTAAAAGCCTCATCAGCATTTACCGTACGAGCTGTTAGGATGAGGTCCGAAGCAATGGAACTTCCGACAAGCTTAGTTAGATAAGGACCGCCGCCCCAATCCGGCATTAAACCTAATCGTACTTCGGAAAAGCATAGTTGAGCGGTTTGATCCATAACCCGCAAATCACATCTTGTGGCAAGCTCCATCCCTCCGCCATAAGCCAATCCATTGAGTGCAGCAATTATAGGGACGGGTAATGAAATAAAACCATCAACTGCTTTTCGAATCCGCTTAATCAATCTTCTGGCCGGCTCTATATCATTACTGTCCAACCCTTGCAGGATTTCCGCCACCAAGGGATTTTCGGGATTAACATCGAATCCTGCGCAAAATACTTCGTTTCCAGCTCCGGTTATAACAATAGCTCTGGGAAGATCCTGTTTCAATTGGTTCGTAATGTTTTCCAAGGCTGAGAACATGGACTCGTCAAACGCATTTTTCTTGCTGACGCGGTTCATCGTCACCAACGCGATCTTATTTTTTCTCTCTATTTGTATTTTGCCACTAATCATAGATCCTACCTCTGTCATCTTAATAAGATATTTTTATCATCTATCTGCAGGATGCCGGAAGGCCGTGCTTAAGTTTTTTACACCTGTTCCCAGATGTTGATATGATTCCCTTATGTATAGTAAATTTCTTCTCTTGTAACCTGTTTATTGTTCACCGATATTAGTTACTCTTTACGTGAGGAGAGAATGCCCTCTGCTTGTTTCAGGGATGAGTAGCCGGTGGCTTGGACCAGTAACTCGTAGGTCTCTTCAGCCATATTTATATCGCACTTTTGTTTGTCAGTTATATCTTGGTAAAGCAATGCCAGAGTCTTATCTGAATAGGTTTTTAATTCGCATTTAAGATAGGTTTCGAAGGAGGTCATCGAATCGGCATCGGTGGATTTTTTCAGGGGCCGGGCGCCGCCCATAACGTGAGGATATTTGAGAAACATCTCCTTTTGCCAGGTCAATTGGCAGAGAACAATTTTTTCTACCAATGGATTTTGCTTTACCTGATGTTTAGGATTATCCATCATGACATATTTATGAGTCATTAAATTTCGTTCATCAAACTGGGCCGATTCAAGGTCTGTCAGATAGCTTTGCAGAGTCTTGTTGGACCATGGTGTAAACTGGACTCTACGGTGCCGGCAAAAGGCCTCGGGGTTCTTTTGGCAGCTATTTTCACCCCCGGCCGGTACGGCCAGAAACATCTCCAGTTCAAGGGCAATGATTTGCTCGATTATACGGTTATGTTCATCCGCTATTGGCGCTGCCATAGCCATCCTTTTTTATGAAATTCAACTTTATATCAGGCTGAAAGATTCCCGCAGTGTACGGTCATTTATCTTGGAATGAATGCTGCGGGCATGATCGACAAGAAAATCACCTTTCGCATTAGTCAGACCCTGACATTTTAATTCCGAAACCAGGATTGCGCAGATTTTTTCAATGCGCTCAAGGTTTTGTTTGAGGTTATCTTCTTGGGCTAATGCGGCAATTAATTCATAGATAGATTTTCCCAGGATAGGGAGGGTTTGTACAGCTCGATGTTGCCATTTGTAGAAAGGGGCGTAACGGCGGTTAAGCAAAAAGATCAAGGCCAGGACATTGGTCCCAAAACGGGTCACATCATAGCGGGCGGTAAAGATCTCGTTGCGTTGTAGTGAGCGAGGTAAGTTGTACTGGCCTGATTGAGCAATAGTCATACAGCAGGAGGTAATTCGATGTAAACGGACATCTTCCGGGTAATAGCCCAGCAACTTATCTCGCCAGGCCGTAAAGGCTCCCAGAGGATCAGTAAAAATCTTGCCATTGGTAGCCAGCGCCAAAAGTTCTTCCGGAATCGACAACCACTCAGTCAAACTCTCAGGGATTTTGTTTAAGCCCGTGTAGAGTTTGTAGAACCTTGATATTTCACAAACTCCGGTGCGTTCTTCTTCCCCTTGGCTGACTTTTCTCGGGCCATAGCCACGTAAAGTTTTCGGTAAACCAGCATATGCCGTTTGCAGAGCCGGGCCGATGCTTCGGTAATCATTGTCGGTAAGCCAGAGACAGAAACCCGGCCCCCAATCGTGATCACGTGAAATTTCGTCATCAAAGCCAAAACATTCGGAGCCCGGGCCAACCATTCCTACGGCAATTCGTCCCAACTGCTCATAAAAGCCATGCTTAAGCATGGGTGCGCCAAACTCATTGTAGTAAAGTTCAGCTAACTCTAAACCTTTCACGACCTCTTTTCCAGGGCTGCAATATTTTTTCGAGCCATGGCGGATTTCTCCTCATCCTTGATCTCTTCGTAGATAACCGCAGCCTTTTGGTACATTTTTACAGCTTCATCTATTTGTCGATTCATTGCATAAGCGTAGGCGATATTAGTAAACTGATCCGCAGCTCCTACTGTGTGCCCGATTTTTTCATAGAGATGAAGTGCACTTTCGTAGTTGTGAATGGCTTTGCCGTACTCTTTTAAGTCACGGTGAACTGATCCGATATTTCCCCACTGCTGGGCCTCGCTATGGTGGTCATCAGTTGATTTGAACATTTCAAGTGCTGCCTGGAAACTTGCAAGGGCGCTATTAAAGTTTTTTTCCTGAACCTGGACGATTCCTATATTGCTTAAGGTTCGACCCCGGAGAGTGAAATTGGATGGATGCTGCTCGGTAAGCATCTCCAAAAGCTCTTGCATGGCCGTAAAAGCATCTCTAAACCGTCCTTCACTGAAACATGTTTTAGCAGTTTCTTGCAGGGAATCCAGGTTGTTTTTGTTGTTTTTGCTGCTCATTGTTTATCTCTTGAGCCCATCAATTTAGATGTCGTATTTTATTGTGGTTCCGGCAACTACGGGAATGCCGTACTCCTGCATTAGCTCAACTAAATGGTGAATATCTGCTTCCCAGACAATTCGTTCCGGAGGAGTAAAGTCAGCCATCGGATAAGCCATGCCTAAAGCTTCATATTTATCGACCCCCAATTCCCGATAAGGGAGCAGTTGCACCTGTTTGACCTGGTTTCCTAAATTGTTTGCAATAAATTCAGCCGTCGCTCTGAGGTTGATATCGTCGTTATTATGTTCGGCGACAACCGGTACCCGAATCACCAGGGGCAGGCCCATAGTTGCAGTTTTCTTGATATTGTCGAGAATGCGCTGATTGCCAATTCCGGTAAGGGTTTTGTGGATTTCAGAGTCCATGTGTTTGATGTCGGTAATCACCAGGTCAACTTGGGGATAGACAATATCCAATAAGTCCGGGTCACAGTGGAGAGCCGACTCAACACAGGTGTTAATGCCTTCTGTTTTGCAAGCTTCAAGAAGTTCGCGAGCAAAAGCCGATTGGCGGAAAACCTCGCCACCGGAAAGGGTGATTCCTCCGCCTGATTTTTCGTAAAATTCTCGATCGGCCAAGACAATTTCAAGTACTTCCGGAACCGACATCTCCCGACCCCATATTTTCAGGGTTCCCTGAGATGGGCACTCTTCGGCACAAAGCAGGCAATCCGTACAAACATTTCGATTAATGTGGTCGATCCGGTTATCTTTAATAACCAGCGCACCTTCTTCGGCTTTGGGGCAGACTCGTAAACACAAGCCACATTTGTCTATACCGATGCAACGGTTAGAATAGACCCCGACCTGGGGTTTAGATCTTAAACCCTCAGGATTGCTACACCATAAACAGCGTAGCGGACATCCTTTAAGAAAGACATTGGTCCTGATCCCCGGTCCGTCGTGGACCGTAAACTTTTGAATGTCAAAGATGATTCCCTTGTTTTCGGTTTTTTCCATGATCATTAATCAAATGAGAGCTCAGTTCGATCCATAATGTCAAGTTTTGTAGGCTTGCTTAAATCATTAAAAAAAGCACTGTAACCGGCTACGCGAACGAGCAGGTTTTCGTGTTCAGCCGGATTCTCGTAGGCGTCTTCTAAGGTCTCTTTGCTTATGATGTTAAACTGACAGTGTAATCCTCCCATGCCAAAGTAGCTGTCGACCATATCAATAAAATTGTCGCGACCGGCCTCACCGGATACCGATGTCGGTGAATATTTCATATTCAACAGAGTTCCGTTACCCATGCGTACATGGTCGAGTTTGCAGACCGATTTAAGCATCGCCGTCGGACCTTGAACGTCATGCGCGCCGGCTTTGTTGTGAACCGCACCGCAGTTATCGGAAATTGGTTCCTGGGCCTTGCGGCCATCTGGAGAAGCCCAAAGGATAAGTCCGAGTCCAACATTGGCCGTAACCGAGTAGACTCCGGGCAAGAATACACCGCCGTGGGCCGTGGGCCGGTTCTCGATATGTTTGCAATAGGTGTCGGCGCCAAAAGCCGCCAACTCATCGGCGTAGGCATCATCGTTACCGTAATGGTGGACTTTTTCTGAGTTAACCAGGGCGTGCAACCATTCATAGCCTTCCCAGTTACTGAGCAAAGCGGTTAAAAATTCGCCTCCGGTAACCTTTTTTTCATCAAATACGAGCTGCTTGATCGCCGAAAGACCATCGGCAACTGTGCCGACACCAACCGCCTGCGGGCCAGAATAGTTGTAGATGGCGCCACCAGCAGAGACATCCATGCCTTTTTCAGCGCAGCCTTCAGTCAAGAGTGACAGTGCGGGTAGGGGTTTACGGCGCTGATGGGCAATGTCGACGGAATTAATGGCCCCGACCATCTGGTCACACATGTACTGCATCTGTTTATCGTAGGCGGTTTTTACTTCTTCAAATGAAGAAAATTCAGCCAGGCTGCCGGTTTCCAGTCCCAGGCGTTGACCTTTCGCGGCACAGATACTGTAGCGCGGGCAGAGATCTTTACCGACACTTTCACATTCGAAACAGCGACCATTATTTAAGGCAAGCTCTAAAACCTTGGGCATGCTGAAATAAGCTGCATCATGCCAGCCATACTCTTTGCCCGGGGCATCGATTTCTACGCAACCGACGACCGCGTAGTTTTTTGAGTCTTCTGGAGAACGGCCATATCTCTCCATCGACGGAATACAGACTTCGTCGTTAAAGAGTTTCGGGCGCCCAAAACCTACGCGAATGGCATTAGCACATTTAATTTTGAAATCTCTTGGGGTATTTTTATGCCAGCGTACGGCAAGCCATGGTTCACCCAAGCGCGTATGAACCGTGGCATCAACGATCATGTAGCTGAGATCATTGGTTGCGTCACTGCCATCCGGATTGATGCCGCCTACCGTGATAGTGGTACCGCCCATACCGTGCCCGCCATTGTTTGAAATCGTTCCCCAATCCCGAATTTTGCACATCTCAGCCCATTTAAGAAACAGAGATTCAAGCATCTCTTGTTGCCACTCTTTAGTGACGCCATTTTCCCGGTCTTTTTTGTAGAAAGGGTAGAGGTCCTGATCCATCCGGCCATAGGAAACCGAATGACCATTACTCTCGATCATGATCAGGTTATACGTGAACTGCATAAGTTGAGCAGCCTCCCACAGTGACCGCGGAGTCCCGGTGGCAATATGTGAGCAGTTTTCGGCTATTTTAACGAGTTCTTTTTGACGTTCTCCGGTTGCACTCTTGGCTTCATTCATAGCCAGCCGGGCATAACGGTTACAATATTCGATCATGCCCTTAAGGACAATAAGCTGTGATTGGTAAAATTCCCGTTTTTTAATATCTTGCGGCAGGGTATTGTCACAGGCATCAAATTTTTGCTGGATTTTTTCGAGCATGCCACCATAGCCCAAGTTCAATACTTCCTTGAAATTGAGATGGGTATGCCCGACCCCTCCGTGGAGATAGAGCTGCAGTGAAAAGACGGCTTTTCCTAAATGCGTGGCTTTTATCTGATCTTCAGTAAGTAGCGATATAGCCTCATCTTCAACCGTCTGGCCGAGCCAAAAGTCGCTAATTCCCAAGAGCTCTTTTTCGGTTTTCTCAGAAGTCACGTGGGCTACTATCGGACGATCTCTAAAAGGACTTTCTTTTAGTTCTCGCTGAACCCAGCCGTAGGAAAATTCAGGATATATGGGTGCGGCTTTGGCGGGAGCCCCGATCTCTCCAACTATTAATTCATCAGGGTAGATACGAATCGTCACGTTCTCTAAAATATGAGCAACCGCACTTGCAGTTTTAAGCTGTTGGCTTAAACCGGCGTATTTTTTGTAAGCCTGGGTCAAAAGCACGGCCCGCTCATGATCTACCGACCATTTAGTGTCGCGCCATCTCTTTAAAATTTGGTTGGTTCTTGAAAAAGGAGACGGATTTTCGACCCCGGAAACCCCAATGCCCCACTCTTTATTAATTGGAACAACGCCACAAGCATCTATTTCATTAAGGTTTGTTGAGTTTGGGTTTTGCATGATGAGCCTCCGATGTCGGTTGAATAAATAAGGTCAGGTTAAAGAAACACTGTTACCTCAACACTAAAGCATATATACTCCGGGTTGTCAAGCTAATTTTAGCAGAAAAATTTAATCGAATGATACTAATCACCAGCTATCTAGAATTTAATCACTAATGAGGATGTTTCGATCAGGCCCTAAATAATATCAAGCGATTTCAGGGTTGCTGTCGTCGGTATTCCATTAGAGTCATAGCCTTTCTTTTTGTAGTAGGCGTCGATCATAGGTTTAAGGTTTACAACCTTTTTAACCGGATGATTGGTCTTGCTTTCCTTGAGAAAGCGGTCGGGTAGAGTATCATCTTTTGCTGTGATTCCCATTTGTGTGTTCATGTAGCGTTCCAGAATATGGGTGCGACGTCCGGCCTTGTGGAAATTTTTCATGGACATAGGAATGCCAGTAATAGATTCGTAAGTGTCACTGTAAATACTGTAATCAAAAAACATGGCGGCAGTTTCTG